>JANNNL010000608.1:0-4279 GCA_031398525.1 Actinomycetes bacterium
CTTTGCCCTGCTCGACGACTGGGTCGCCGAGGGTCGCTCGGCGGTGCTGATCACCCACCGACTGGCCGAGGTGATGCGGGTCTGCCATCGGGCGACGATTTTGCGCGATGGACGCGATGTCGAACGGCTCGCCCCGAAGGAGGTCGACGAGCAGCAATTGATCACCGCCATGCTCGGCGCGCCGCTCGGCGAGGTCGCGGTCAACACCCGCGGCGCATCCGCAGTCGATGTGGCACCGGTCGCGCTGTCGGCCACCGGTCTGGCATCGTCGAAGGCGGTACATGACGCGTCGTTCTCGATCCGCCGGGGCGAGATCGTCGGCGTCGTCGCCCTCGACGGTCAGGGGCAGGATCGGCTGTTCGACATGCTCGCCGGCGACCGGCGACCAACGGCCGGGCAGATCTCGATCGGTGGAAAGCCGGTGACGATGCGCTCCCCGGCCGACGCCGTGCGCCACGGTGTCGTGCTGGTCCCCGGCGACCGGGTGCTCGCATTGCTGCCCAACCAGTCGGTGCAGCACAACCTGGCGTCGCCGCTGTTCAACCGGTTCAAGCGGTGGCTGAGCATTCCGTCCGACGAAGCCCCCAGGGTGGCCCAGGCCATCTCCGACCTGTCGGTCGACACCCGGGCTGCGTCGCAGGTGCGTCGGCTCTCGGGCGGCAATCAGCAGAAGGTGGCGATCGGCCGCTGGTTGGTCGGCGGCTTCACCACCCTGTTGTGTTTCGACCCGACTCGCGGCATCGACCTGCAGACCAAACGGGAGATCTACGGGCTGTTGCGTCGCCTGGCCGACGAGGGCGCGTCGATCCTGCTCTACACCAGTGAACTGCCCGAGATCGCCCTGGTCTGCGACCGGGTACTGGTGTTGCACGACGGCCGGATCGTCGACGAACAAGATGCCCGCACGGCGACGGAACGCTCGATGCTCACAGCCATGCACGGCCTCGTCGCCGAGGGAGCGCGCTAGTGGCCACCACCACCACCGTCGTTGTCTCCCCGCGGCGAACTCGACTGCCGCGCCAGGTTCGCCGCGGCGGGTGGACGATCGGGGTGTGGGCGCTGCTCATCGCGATGGTCGGTTGGTATTCCAGCCAGATCCCGCAGTTCGGGGCGTTCGAACTGACCTCGATCACCAAGGGAAGTATCCCGCTGGTCTGTCTGGCTATCGGGCAGGCGGCGATCGTGATCGGGGGTGGGGTCGACCTCGGCCTCGGTGCGGTGATGCTGTTGGCCAACGTCACCGCCGCCCGGGCGATGGAGGGCAAGTCGTTCGCCGCGGTGATCGTCATCGGGTTGATCGTGCTCGTCGGCGCAGCGTCGGTTGAGGCGCTCGTCGGTTGGGTGGTGTCGGTCTCGGGGGTCCCCGACATCGTCGTCACGTTGGCGACCAGCTACATCTGGTCGGGGGTCGCGCTCAAGGTGCTCCCCTCGCCGGGTGGTGGGACCGCCGATCGATTGCGCTGGCTGTTCACCGGCGACCCGTCGGGGTTCAGTGAGAACCCGATCGTCCCGCTGATCGTGATGGCGGTCGCCGTGGCGGCCGCGGCAATGATCCTTCGACGCACGACCACCGGGCTGTCGATCTATGCGATCGGCAGTAACCAGGTCGCCGCCCGCCTGGCCGGGGTCGATGAACGTCGGGCGCGGATCGCCTCGTACAGCGTGGGCGGGTTGTTCGCCGGCCTCGCCGGATTGGCCAACCTCGGCGTCACCGGTTCGGGCGATGCCCGCTTTTCCATCGGGGCGGGGGCGACGCTCAACAGCGTGGCGGCCGTCGTGCTCGGGGGCGTAGCCCTCAGCGGCGGCTCCGGGTCCGCGCTCGGGGTGGTCGCCGCGGCGATCATCCTGTTCCTGCTCACCCCGTTGCTCAGCGCGCTCGGGGTTGACTCGAACAACGCCCAGGTCGTTCAGGGCCTGCTCATCGCCGTCGTGATGATGGTTGGCGGCCTGCATCATCTGCGGAGGCAACGCGCATCATGACCGCCGCGACCCCCGCCGCCGCCGCTTCCGCCGCTGGGCCCGAAACCCGCCCGCTCACCCTGCTTGACCGCATCGCCCGCAATCCGGTTGGGGTGCTCGTCGTCGTGCTGGTCGTGCTGGTGATCGTGACCGGCATCATCGAACCGTCGTACCTGTCGTTCGGTGGGCTGCGCAACACGTTGCTGCAGGCAGCCCCGCTGGGCATCCTCGGCGGGGCGCAGACGATTCTGCTGCTCACCGGCGGCGTCGACCTGTCGATCGCGATGATTGCGACCGCGTCGGCCTATGTCGCCGGGAACCAGTCGCCCAACGGGGCGGCGATCGCCATCGTGCTCGGCATGGTCGTCGGGCTGATCGCCGGGGCGGCCAACGGGGTTGGGGTCGCCGTCTTCCAGGTCAATCCACTGATTATGACGCTGGCAATGTCGGCGATCATCCTCGGCCTGTTCACCTCGTGGACGACGGGTTGGTTGCGTGGTTCCACGTCGGTGGCGCCGTTCATCAAGACCCTTGGCGGACGATCGTTCCTCGGGGGTCGCATTCCGTACAACGTGCTCGTCTGGGCCGGCGTTGCGGCGGTGCTGGTGTGGATGCTGCGTCGCTCGGGGTTCGGGCGGTTGCTGTACGGCGTCGGTGACAACGACATTGCCGTGCGCCTGGCCGGGGTTCGGGTGTGGCAGGTCAAGGTCGCCGCCTACGCGCTCGCCGGGGTGCTCGGCTCGATCGGCGGCATCCTCATCGCCGGGCGGACCGGGGCCGTCGATCTACAACTCGCCGGGGCCTTTCTGCTGCCGTCGGTTGCCGCGGCGGTGATCGGTGGATGTTCGATCTTCGGTGGGGTCGGCAGCTACACCGGGACGATTCTCGGCGCGCTGATCCTCAGTGTGGTGAACTCGATGCTCACCTACCTGAACACCGGGCAGGCGGTGCAGCAGATCGTCTACGGCTCGATCGTGCTCGCGTTGGCCTGGGGGTATTCGACACTGACGAGGAGAGCGTGAGCATGGCACGACGGATCGACGAATTGACCGCCGGAGTCGTGGGAGTCGGCTTCATCGGCGTCGCCCACATCGAGGCGCTGCGCCGCTTGGGTGTGCGGGTGGCCGGGTGCGTGGGCTCGACCCCCGAACGAGCGCGAGCCAAGGCCGAGACGTCGCCGCTGCCGCCGGTCTCCGACAGCCTCGACGCGCTGTGTGCTGACGACTCGATCGACGTCATCCACATCGCCAGCCCCAACTATGCCCACGCCGACCAGGTCCGCCAGGTGCTCGCCGCCGGGAAACACGTCGTCTGCGAGAAGCCGTTGGCGGTCACCGCAGCCGACTGCACCGACCTGCTCCGCCGAGCGGAGGCCGCGGGTCTGGTGCATGCGGTGTGCTTCAACATCCGCTTCTATCCGCAGTGCCATCAGGCGATGGCGATGGTGGCCAACGGCGAGATCGGTGAGCCGCGGCTGGTGACCGGCCACTACCACCAGGATTGGCTGCTGCACGAGACCGATTGGAATTGGCGGCTGCAGGCCGACCAGGCCGGATCGAGCCGGGCGATCGCCGACATCGGCAGCCACTGGTTCGACCTGATGCGGTTCATCACCGGCCGCCGGGTCACCGAGGTGATGGCTGAACTGCACACGTTCCTCACCGTGAGGGTGCATCCCGAGGGCGGCGTGGAGACGTTTGCCCAAGTCGCCACCGATGCCAAGCTCGTGCGTGAACGTATCGCCAGTGACGATGCGGCGTCGATCATGCTGCGGTTGGAGGACGGGTCGCGGGCCGTGATGTCGGTGTCGCAGGTCGCTCCGGGCAATCGCAACGCGGTGTTGCTCGAAGTCAACGGATCGACCGATTCGGTGCGCTGGGATTCCGAGAGTCCCGACCAGCTGTGGGTTGGTCATCGCGGGCGCGGCAACGAGACGTTGTTTCGTGACGGGTCGATGGCTCACCCCGAAGCGGCCCGGCTGATCGCCTACCCACCGGGTCACGTCGAGGGGTTCCCCGATACGTTCCGTGCCCTGTTCTCGCAGGTCTACGCCGATGTCGCCGCGGGTGGCCCGTCGTCGAACCCCTCCTACCCGACGTTCGCCGACGGTCTCGACGCGGTGCGGGTCACGGAGGCCGTCGTACGGAGCTCACATAAAGGTCGATGGGTTCCCGTCGACCGCACCTGAGGCCGCACTTGACCCCGTACCTGACCCGCACTTCGACCCGCACTTGTAGAACGACCAGCCTCCAGGAGATGCCATGAAACTCGGACTGTTGACCGCAGCCTTCCCCGATACCCCGCTGTACGAGATCGCCGA
>JANNNL010000661.1:0-4799 GCA_031398525.1 Actinomycetes bacterium
GCATCGATCCTGCCGCTGTGGATCCTCGCGCGAACCTTCGACCTGCTCAACACGCGCACCGTCCTGGTGATCCTGTACACGGGGATGAACCTCCCGCTCGCCGTGTGGATGCTGCGCTCGTTCTTCCGCGAGATCCCCCGCGAGCTCATCGAGGCGGCCGAGATCGACGGGGCCGGGTTGCGTGGCCAGCTCACCTCGGTGATCCTGCCGATCGCTGTGCCGGGCATTGCCGCCACGGCGCTGCTGTGCATGATCTTCGGCTGGAACGAGTACTTCTTCGCCCTGCAACTGAACTCGGCCGGATCACAGACGATCCCCATCTGGGTGACCACAAACATCAACGAGAAGGCGAACTTCCTCGCCAAACTCTCCGCCGCCTCGGTGATCGCCAGCCTGCCGGTGGTGCTCGCCGGGTGGGCGGCCCAAAAACGCATGATCCGTGGCCTCGCCATGGGTGCCATCAAGTGAACCGGCCGGCCGTTCGACGGCGTCTCGGGATAGAGGAGTAGACGTGGCTTCCGTTCGATTTGAAGGAGCAACCCGGCTGTACCCGGGCACGCCCCGCCCCGCCGTTGCCGCATTGGATCTCGAGATCCGCGACGGCGAACTGTTGGTGCTCGTGGGCCCGTCGGGGTCGGGGAAGTCGACCGCATTGCGCATGCTGGCGGGTCTCGAGCCGCTCGACGACGGCACGATCTACATCGGGGATCGGGACGTCTCCAACGTGCGACCGCGCGACCGCGACATCGCCATGGTGTTCCAGAACTACGCGCTGTATCCGCAGCTCACGGTGGCCGAGAACATGGGGTTCGCCCTCAAGCAGGCCGGGGTCGCGAAGCCCGAGCGGATGGAACGGGTACGCGAAGCGGCCCGCATTCTCGACCTCGAGGAGTACCTCGACCGCAAGCCGAAGAACCTCTCGGGCGGGCAGCGTCAGCGCGTGGCGATGGGTCGCGCCATCGTGCGTCGCCCCGCCGTGTACTTGATGGACGAGCCGCTGTCGAACCTCGACGCCAAGCTGCGCGTGCAGACCCGCACCGAGTTGGCCGAGTTGCAGGCGCGCCTGTCGGTGACCACCGTCTACGTCACCCACGACCAGGTCGAGGCGATGACGATGGGCCATCGGGTGGCGGTGTTGAAGGACGGCATCCTCCAGCAGTGCGACACTCCTGGCACGCTCTATCACGAACCCGCCAACCTCTTTGTTGCCGGGTTCATCGGGTCGCCGGCAATGAACCTGATCTCGTCGCAGGTGAGTGACGGTGTCGTGCGCGTCGGCGGTGTGGCGGTCGGCCTCGACGACGCGGCCCGCGCCGCAATCTCGAGCGCGGGCGCCACTCGGGTGACGGTCGGGTTCCGGCCCGAGGGGGTGCTCGTCGGTGACGGCCCGCTGACCAGCCGCATCCGCGTGGTCGAAGATCTCGGCTCCGAGGTGTTCGTCCACGTGCTCGTCGACCACGAGGGCAGCCCGACGTCGATCGTTGCCAAAGTCCCAGCGCCGTTCGCCGGCCGGTCCGGCGATGAGATCTCGGTGCAACTCGGTGGCACGGTCCACCTGTTCGATGCCGACGGAGCGCGACTGTCCACCGGCCGCGCCCAATTCGTCCGCTGACGCGATGACCGGAATCCTCCTTGACGGTTATCGCGTCGGCGTCGTGACGCCGGGTGTCGCCATGGTCACCGGGGCCGCCGGCGACATCGGCCGGGCCTGCGCTCTGCGCCTAGCGGTCGACGGCTGGCGGCTCGCCCTCGTTGATCATCCGGCGTCGGCCGCGGCACTCGACGTGACTCGCACCGCAGTTGTCGCCGCTGGCGGCGAGGCGTGGACCCACACCTTCGACGTCACCAATGACGCTGCGGTCGCCGCCGGTGTGGCGGCATGTGCCGCAGAGTTCGGCGTGCCCGTTGGACTGTTCAACAATGCCGGTTACCAGGGGTTCTTCACCGCGCTGCCCGACTATCCGATGGACGATGCCCGCAAGGTGTTCGAGGTCAACGTGATCGGCGTGATGCAGGTGCTCCAACACGTCGCCCGAGCGATGATCGACGCTGGCACCGGCGGAACCATCGTCAACTCCGCCTCTATGGCGGGAGTCGGCGGCGCCCCGAACATGCCCGCCTACTCGGCCTCGAAGGCGGCGGTGATCGGGCTGACCAAGACGGCGGCGAAGGACCTGGCTCCCCACGGCATTCGGGTCAACGCGGTCTCGCCGGCATTCATCGGCCCGGGCAAGATGTGGGAGAACCAAGTCGCCCAACAGGCCGCCGCCGCCAGCCAGTACTACTCCACCGACGCGTCCGAGGTCGCCGAGCAGATGATCGGCATGGTCCCGCTGCGCCGCTACGGCTCAACCGCCGAAGTCGCCTCGGTCGTCTCGTTCCTGATGTCGAACGACGCCTCCTACCTCACCGGCCAAAACCTCGAAATCACCGGCGGCTCCGCGTAGCCGCGGGCGAGAGTCTGCCGGCGCTCGCGCTACTGCGACCTGGCGGTCAAAGCGGAAACGAAACCTGACGAAACCAGAAACGAAACCTGACGAAACCTGAAACGAAACCTGGCGAAACCCATTTCGGTTCCGATAGGTTGCGAATTGTGGATGCCGATGAGCTTGTGCAGCTGGTTGAACGGCTTCGCCGCCGCGGCGGTGATACCAGCGAGGTCGAAGTCAAGTCTGCTGTGGGCGGTCTCCCTGACTCGATCACGTCGACGATCTCGTCGTTCGCGAACCGCCCGGGCGGAGGACTCATCGTTCTGGGAATTGATGAGCGAAAGGACTTCTCGATCACCGGTGTTCAGGATCCAGCGGGGCTCTCCGCGGCGCTGGTGAGCAAGGCGAGAACTGCGTTCGATCCGCCAGTGGCGATCGACGTTGAGGTGATCGACGAATTGCGGGTGCTTGTCGCAACCGTGGGTGAGACGCCAACATCGCACAAACCTTGTCGTGTGATCTCGACCGGATCGGCTTACATGAGACTCGGCGACGGCGACTTTCGACTGTCTGACCTTGAGGTTGCTGGGTTCCTTGCCAATCGCAGCCAGCCACGGTTCGATCAGGAGAAGGTGCCAGGCGTTACTCGGGCCGACCTCGATGGTGGGCTGGTGGCGGACTACTGCGCGACCGCCCGGGAAGCGAGCGGCAGACTGGGTCGGATCGCCGATGATCACCTCCTGCTTGTCAAGACCGGGGTACTCGGGGCCGACGGTGAACCGACCGTTGCGGGTGTACTGGCGTTGGCCGACTATCCGCAGCAATGGTTCCCCAACTTCGTCATTCAAGCTGGGGCAGTGGATGACGACCTGCTGTCGTCGATCCGCTTCAGCGACACGGCGCGCTTCGACGGTCCGCTGCCCGTCATGCTCGACGACGCACTTGAATGGGCGCGACGTCGTCGTTCGCGTCGGATCGAGGAGCATTCTGATGGCACGGTTCGAAATGTCGCCGACCTGCCAGCGGTGGTGCTTCGAGAGGTCATCGCCAACGCCCTTGTCCATCGAGACCTCGCCCCCTGGTCGTGGAGTCGAGCGGTCGAGATGCGATTCACCCCAGAACGGTTCATCGTTGTCAATCCCGGGGGTCTCTACGGCATCTCGGTCGATCGGCTGGGCATCGACCAGTTGACGTCGGCGAGAAACCTCTCACTGGTCAGAATCTGTCAATACGTTCGACTCCGCGATCGCACGGTCATCGAGGCGATGGCGAGCGGGATACCTCGCGTCCGCAAGGCGCTGGAGGACGCAGATCTGCCGGCACCGGAGTTCCATGACCAGGGCATCAGGTTCACCGCGATCGTGCATCGTCGGCATGCGATACAGCTGGAGCAGGTGTCAACTCTCACCCTGAGTGAGTCTCGCGTGTTGGGGTTGCTCAACGTCGGACCTCGTCGCGCGACGGATCTCGCCGCGGAGTTGGGGATCAGCCCTCAGGCGGTTCGCCGTACGCTTGGCGCGCTTCGTGCAGCGAACCTGGTACATCGAGCGGGCGTCAAGTACTCCAAGGCGTGAGCGGACTACAGGCAGAGAGGACCTACAGGCAGAGAACGCCTACAGGTCGGCTCTGGCGGAGCCCGGGTGGAAGAGTGGCGGGCGTGATTGGCACGCGGGTTGAATCGTTGGATGCATCCGCGGGAGCGCGATGGTTCAACCTGGGGATGAAGGTGGCGATCGTCGTGGTGTTCGCCGTGGCGATTTTCGTGCCGCTCGATCATCTCGAAGGTAAGGGGATAGGGTTTCGAGCCCCGCTGTTCGTCGGCTCCGCCGCGCTGATCCCGTTGATGCAGCGGTTCCGGCGCACCCCGTGGAGCCCCTATCCACACGTCGGTGACGGGCTCCTCGTTGCCCCGTTCGTGTTTGACACGCTGGGCAATCTGTTCGGGTTCTACAACGACTACGACGGCACCGACGACGTGCTTCACTTCACCAACTGGGTGCTGCTGGTCAGTGCGTTCATGGCCTTTCGCTATCGGCGAACCGACCGCAACGACGAAGCCGTGCTCCTCGGCGTTGGGTTCGGGGCGATCGCGATCATCATCTGGGAGATCATGGAGTGGGTGGTCGCCGAGACCGGCGCGGGTGGCGGATTGCAGCTCACCTACGGCGACACCATCGGCGACCTGACGATCTCATCGACCGGCGGCCTGATCGGTGCCCTGATCGGCCGATTCTGTTTCAGCCGGGCCGCGTCGCCGCAAGCTTGAGGGCGCGGAGGCCCTGTTCGGCGTTGTCGAGCAGCGCCACGCCTCGCTTGGTGTAGAGCTCGGTGGCGTTGATCGATGCCGCTCCTCCGTACTGCATGTGCTCC
>JANNNL010000675.1:0-7779 GCA_031398525.1 Actinomycetes bacterium
GGTCGGCATTCGCTGCGCGCTGTTCTTCTCGGGGGCTGCGCCCCCGGACCCCATCGCCACCCGATTCGCTGGCGCTCGGTCGGTCGGCATTCGCTGCGCTCATCTGGGGGTTCCCTCGCTGGCCGGAGACGTCCGGGATGGTCGCCGTCCGGCGAGTGTATATAGAATGCGAAGTCGTGGGAACAGCCGACGACGTGTGGATACCTGCCGAGCAACACACCGTTGTCCAGCTGCTCCTCGCCCGTTGCGAGACCGAGCCTGACAGTCGATACATTGACGTGGTCGGCACGGCGTTCAGTGCCACCGAGGTCGCCGATGTCGCCGGTCGGTTGGCCGCCGCGCTCATGTCCCTCGGGTTGCAGCGGGGCGACCGAGTCGCGTCGGTGGTCGAAAATTCGCCCGAGGCGATGCTCTTGTGGTGGGGGATTACCTGGGCCGGTGGGGTCAGTGTCCCGATCAACACCGCCTACAAGGGCGACTATCTGATTCACCAATTGACCGACTGCGGCGCAAGAATCGTCATCGCCCAGGCCGATCTCGCCGACCGGGTGCAGGCGATCGCCGCGTCGGTTCCGGCGTTGCGTCATGTGGTCGTCACCGGCGATGGACCGGCCGAGTTCGGCACGGCGGCGGTTCACTCCTGGCAGGACCTCCTGACGGCGGCACCCGTGCGGCCGGCCAACGTGGCACCGAGCGACATCGCCACGTTTGTGTACACGGGTGGGACGACCGGCCCGTCGAAAGGCTGTGTGCTGGCCCACAATTATCACGAGGTGCTCGCCCGCCAGATCGGCTACTGCTGGGGTCGCACGAGCGCCGACGTCTTGTGGACGCCGCTGCCGTTGTTCCACTACAACGCGATCGTCACCGCAGTCCTCGGCCCGCTGGTGTTCGGCGGGAGCAGTGCCATCTCGGGCCGGTTCTCGGTGTCGAACTTCTGGCCGGAGATGAACCGCACCGGGGCGACGATCACCTCGACGCTGGGCACGATGGCGTACCTGCTGGCCAACGACCCCGATCGGCCGGAGATGCCGAAGTCGGGCGGACCGCTGGCCAATCGCTCGCTGCGTCTGTTGGGCGCCGCCCCATTGCCCGACTCGATTGACCGGATCATCAAGGACCGCTTCGAGATCGAGACGTTCTCGGGCGCCTACGGGCTGACCGAGGCGTCGTTGGTCTCGTGGTCGCCGCCGGGCACGGTGAACAAGCCGAACGCGGCCGGGGTGATCAACACCGAGTACTTCGACGTGCGCATCTTCGACGACCACGATGCGGAGCTACCTCGCAACACCGACGGCGAGATCGTGCTGCGGCCCAAGCGGGCGCATTCGATGTACGAGGGCTACTGGGGTCGGCCGGAAGCAACGGTCGAGGCGAGTCGCAATCTGTGGTTCCATACGGGCGACATCGGACGTGTCGACGATGACGACTTCCTGTTCTTCGTCGATCGCAAGGCCGACTATCTGCGCCGTCGTGGAGAGAACATCTCGAGCTTCGATGTCGAGCGGATCTTGATGCGTTTCGACGGCCTGGCCGACGTGGTGGTCCACGCTGTCCCAAGTGAGTTCGGGGAGGACGACCTGAAGGTCACTGCAACCTTGAAGGAGGGGGTCGCTGTCGACGAGGCCGACCTGTTCCGGTACTGCGTCGCTGAGCTGCCCTACTTCGCCTTGCCCCGCTATATCGAATTCCGTACCGAACTGCCCCGCAGCCCGGTCGGCCGGGTCCTCAAGCGCGTCCTGCGCGACGAAGGGCGCACCGCCATGACCTGGTGCGTCGACGATTCCGACATCACCTACGAGAAGCGCTAAGCCTGCACCCGATGTTGCTAGACGTCGATCGCCACTCAACCGACGACGAACTGCTCGCCGCGACGCGGTCGTGGGTCGCGGCGAACGTGCCCCAGGCGTGGCGCGATGCCGCGCCAGGAGGGCGGGCTGCGATCCGTGCCGTTCGACCGATCGCCGACTATGAGGCGTGGTATCCGGCCTTCGTTTCGTCGGGCCTGGCGGTGGCGACGTGGCCCCGTGAATACCTCGGCCTCGGGCTGCGACGCGCCCAGGCGCGAGTGCTCGATCAGGTACTCGGTCCGTTGAATCTCGGGCGGTTGAATCCGCTGGGGTTGAACAACGCAGCGCCGGCCTTCTTTGCCGTCGGGACCGAGGAGCAGCGGTTGCGGTTCCTGCCGCCGATCGTGCGCAACGAGGAACGCTGGTGCCAGCTGTTCAGCGAGCCGGGTGCAGGGTCCGATCTGGCATCACTGGCGACGCGGGCGATACGCGACGGCGACGAGTGGATACTCAACGGTCAGAAGGTGTGGACCACCTGGGCGCACGACTCGCGCTTCGGGCTGTGCCTTGCCCGTACCGACCCGTCGGTGCCGAAGCGCCAGGGTTTGACCTATCTGATCGTCGACCTGGAGAGTCCGGGCGTCGAGGTGCGCGAGTTGCGCCACATCGGCGGCGAGGTCGACTTCAACGAGGTGTGGCTCGACGACGTTCGGGTGCCCGACTCGTGGCGCCTCGGCGAGATCGGCGAGGGTTGGCGGGCGGCGAACTCGACGCTGTCGGGCGAGCGTCAGATGGTCGCCGGGTCCGGCTCGGGTGGGGTCGATCGCATTGGTGGCAGCGGTGCTGACCGATTGATCCGCACCGCTCGTTCGGCCGGTGCATGGGACGATCCGCTGCTCCGTCAGCGGCTGGTGTCGTTGTACTCCGAGGAGTCGGTGCGCCGCTGGACGAACGATCGAGTGCGGGCGACAGTGAAAGCGGGCGGGACTCCGGGCCCGGCGGCGTCGATCGGCAAGGTCCATCAGGGTCGGCTGAATCAGCAGATCCAGCTCGCGGCGACCGACCTACTTGGCGCCGGAGCAATGGCGTGGGAAATCACCGTCGCGCCGACCAATCCGCAGAGTTGGGCCGAGAGCCTGCCGTATGAGGTCAAGGGCATGTTGCGGAGTCGGGCGAACACGATCGAAGGTGGCACGACTGAAGTGAACAAGAACGTGCTCGGCGAACAGGTCCTCGGCCTGCCCCGCGAGCCAGACCCGTATCACGGGTTGTCCTGGGAGGAGACCCCACGCTCATGAGCGGCTATGAACATCTGCTGGTCGAACGCCATGGCCCGGTCGGCTGGTTGATCAACAACCGTCCCGAGGTCCGCAACGCGATGAACAACGCGATGCGCGACGAGTTCGCCGACGCCTGGCTGGAGCTTGATCGTGACCCAGCGGTGCGGGTGATCGTGCACACCGGCAGCGGCCGCGACTTCCAGACCGGCGTCGATGTCACCGAGATCGCCTCCGATGGTGTCGGTTTCGAGCGCTACCGCACGTCGACCGAGAACTTTGACTACCACTTCACCTCGTGGCATCAGAAGGTGTGGAAGCCGGTGATCACGGCGGTCAACGGCATTTGCTGCGGCGGTGGGTTTCACTGGGTCGCCGGTGCCGACATCGTGATCGCGGCGAGCGACGCCCAGTTCTTCGACCCGCATGTCTCGGTCGGCCAGGTGGTGGCGATGGAAGCGATCGGGTTGATGAAGAAGATGCCGGTCGAGGCCGTGATGCGCATGGCGCTCGTCGGCAAATATGAACGAATGAGTCCCGGTCGGGCGATGGAGTTGGGGATGATCTCCGAGGTCGTCGACCCGCCCGAACGGTTGCGCGAGCGGGCCCAGGAACTCGCCGAGACGATCGCCAAGAACTCGCCCGCGGCGATGGCGGCGACCAAGAAGGCGTTGTGGGGCGCGCTGGAGTTGGGGCTCACCGACGCCTGCAAGGCGGGGGCCGTGCACCTCACGGGAATGTGGGGCCATCCCGATCAGACCGAGGGCCCGGCCTCGTTCGCCGAGAAGCGCCCGGCCCGCTGGGCCGAGCCCGTGTCGAATTCCGGCGACGAATGACCAACCTCGCGTCGCTCCTGCTCGATCATCCGTTCGGCGACGATGAGGCGCTGGTCCACGGGACATCGGTGACCTGGACCAAGGGCGAAGCGACCCGCAGGGTGGTGGCCTGGGCCGACGAGCTCCGCCAGGCAGGAGTGCTGGCCGGTCAGGCGGTGACGGTCGTGCGCTCCCACGCGCCCGATGTCATCATCGCCATGGCTGCGATCTGGGCCATCGATGCCGTGTTCGTGCCGGTCAACCCGCTGCTGCCACCGTCCGGAATCGACGAAATCGTGTCGACCATCCGTCCGGCGGCCATGCTCGACGACGACGGCATCCAGGCGTTGCCGGACGCGATAACGCAGCCCGATGGGGTCGCCTTCGTCCAATGGACGTCGGGCACCACCGGCCGTCCGAAGCCGGTGCTGCACACCCACGACGCCTACCTCGAACTGCTCGACCGGGTGCTCGGCCCGCTGCGCGCCGCCGGACCCCGCGATCCCTCCAAGCCACCGTCGCCGAACCTGATCCCGGTGTCGATGGCGCTGAACGCAGGGATCTACAACGTGCTGTTCGGGCTGCGGGCCGGTGCTCCGATCGTCGTGATGGACCGCTTCACCACCACGGACTTTGCGGCCCTCGTCGGTCGTCACCAGATCCGTTCCACTGTGCTCCCGCCCGCGGCGATGGCGATGCTCAGCGACGACCCCGCCGTCACCGATCTGGCACCGCTGCGCTACGTCCGTTCGATCACCGCTCCGCTGTCGCCGTTCCAAGCCCGCCGGTTCACCGCCAAGTTCGCCGTCACGGTGCTCAACAGCTACGGCCAGGCCGAGATGGGCGAGGTGATCGGCTGGACGGCGGCTGATGCCAAGGCCCACCCGGACAAGATCGGTGCCATCGGCCGTCCCCATGCCAACGTCGCCATCCGCATCGATACACCCGACGGCAACGGCGTGGGGGAGTTGCTCGTGCAGCCGCCGAACCATGCCGCGGGTTACGCCGACGGCACGGACATGGCCGACCGATTGACCGACGACGCGTTCATCCGCACGGGTGATCTCGCCCGCATTGACGACGACGGTTTCGTGTGGATCGAGGGTCGCCTCGGCGATCTCATCAATCGGGGCGGCAACAAGATCTTCCCCGACGAAGTCGAAGAAATCCTGCTCGCGGTGCCTGCCGTTCGAGAGGTCGCCGTCGTCGGACACCCCGACGACCGTCTCGGTCAAGTCCCAGTGGCGTTCCTCGCGACCATCGGCGAGGTGACCGACACCGAACTCGCATCGGCATGTCGCACTCAACTCGCCGCGTACAAGGTGCCGGTCCGCTTCGTCCGGGTCGATTCGCTGCCGCGCAACGAGGTCGGCAAGATCCTGCGAGCGAACCTTCGATGACCCAGCACCGCACGCCCAACAGGAAGGACCGGTCATGACGGAGCACCTCGGCCTCACACGCCCGGATGTGTCGGACGAAGTTGTCGCCCGAATTCCCCCGATCGTCGACCTTGACGCCCACGTCGTCGAACCCGCTGGCTTGTGGTCAAACCGCCTGCCCGCCAAGTATCGCGACACCGGGCTGAGGGTTGAATACGCGCCGGCCGGGGTGCCGAAGCTCGTCGGCACGAGCTATGTCGAGGCCCCGGGCATCGATGGTCCGCTGGTCCCGTGGTGGCGGTATGAGGACAAGCAGATGACCCTCAAACGGACCATCGCCGCCGCCGGTTTCTCAGCCGACGAGGTCGAGCTGAAGTCGGTCGGGTACGACGAGATGCGGCCCGGTTGCTTCACCGTGGCGGATCGGGTCGCCGACATGGATCTCAACGGCATCGCCGCGCAGCTGTGCTTCCCGAACCTGCCAAGGTTCTGCGGTCAGCTGTTCCTATGGGCCAAGGACCGCGCACTCGCCCAGGCTTCGGTCGAGGCGTACAACGACTGGATGATCGAGGAGTGGTGCGGTGAGGCGGGTGGTCGCCTGCTGCCGCTGTGCCTCGTGCCGCTCTGGGACGGGCAACTCGCTGCGGCCGAAGTTCGCCGCAACGGGGCGCGTGGATGTCGGGCCGTGGCGTTCTCTGAGATCCCGGCATATCTGGAGTTGCCGAGCATCTACACCGGACACTGGGACGAGTTCTTCCGGGCGTGCGAGGAGACCGGCACGGTGGTGTGCATGCACATCGGGTCGGGCACCGTCACCCCGAAGGCGTCGCCTGAGTCGCCCGACGCGGTCGCCGCCACGATCCTGTTCAACAACAGTGTGGTCTCGCTCGTGGACTGGCTGTACTCTGGCGTGCTCCACCGCCACCCGAAGCTCCGGTTAATGTATGCCGAAGCCCAGATCGGCTGGATCCCCTACGCGCTGGAGCGGGCCGACGACGTGTGGACGACGCATCGCGGATGGAGCAAAAGCCAACTCCACTGCCCCGAACCACCCTCGACCTACTACCACCGGCAGGTCACCTCGTGCTTCTTCAAAGACGATGTCGGCATCAGCCTGCTCGACCGCATCGGTATCGACAACGTCGTCTTCGAATCGGACTACCCCCACCAGGACAGCACCTGGCCGTTCACCCGCGAAGCCGCAGCACAGCAATTCGGTGCGCTCGATCAGGCCTCGATCGACAAGATCGCCCGCGGCAACGCCATCCGACTCCTCGGCCTCGACCCGAACATCGGACTCTGATGTGCTGGTCAGAGTGAGTGCGCCGATGAGATCACCGCGCGTCGAGCAGGCGAACCTGCGATGATCTGGCTCGAATTAGGCATCGTGACCGACGATGAACCCCTCGTCGCGTTCTACATCGCAGCGTTCGGGTTCGAGGTCGAGCGGGTTCTGGAGTTTCCGCAGGGCACCGTCCATCGCCTCCGCTGCGGCGAGGCCGGTCTCAAGATTTTTCGGCCGTCGTCCGGCGCGGAGCATCGCCCGGTTGCTGAGCCGTGGCACCGCTACCGGGGAATCAGCTACGGGGCGCTGCACGTCGCCGACGCCGAGTCAGTGGTCGAGCGGGCGGTCGAGGCGGGAGCGACCGTGATCATGGCGGTCACGAGCCACCGTCCAGGAGCGAAGGCCGGGCTCGTCGCGGATCCAGATGGCAACGTGTGGGAGATTCTCGAGGAGTCGGCCCAGTGAGCGCCGACGACGTCAACGACGACGGTGTGGCTGACGACGGTGTGGCTGACGACCCGACCAACCGGGCGTACGAGACGATCGAGGTTTTCCGCAACGGGCCCGTCGGTTATCTCGTATTCAACCGCCCCGAGGTTGGCAACGCGATCAACGCCCGGATGTTCACCGAACTTGAAGCGGCCTGGGGCGAGCTTGACGTCGACCCGCACGTCCGAGTCATCGTGAACACCGGGAACGGTGCGGCGTTTCAGACCGGCCTCGATGTCCGCCAGCTCGCTCGCGAGCCCGAGGCGATGCGGCGTAGTTCACGGCAAACCCGGACGTTTGAGCTGCGGATGACGGCATGGCATTGCGATGTCTGGAAACCGGTGATAGCGGCGGTCAACGGGGTGTGCGCCGGTGGTGGCCTGCACTTTGTCGCTGACGCCGACATCGTCATTGCCGCCGACACGGCTTCGTTCGTCGACCCGCATGTGTCGGTCGGTCAGGTTTCGGCGTTCGAAACAATCGGGCTGCTCAAGAAGTCGCCGATGGAAGCTGTGCTGCGGATGGCCCTCATCGGGCGTCACGAACGGATCGACGCGGCCCGCGCCCGCCAACTGGGGATCGTCTCCGAGGGAGTTCGCGCCGACCAACTCCGAGCCCGAGCCGACGAACTGGCGCTGCTCATTGCCCGCAATTCGTCCGAGGCGATGGCCGCCACCAAACGGGCGTTGTGGGACGCCCTCGAAGGACGGGGTCGCCTCGTCGACGGCCAGGGCCGAGCATCAG
>JANNNL010000694.1:0-7364 GCA_031398525.1 Actinomycetes bacterium
CGACATCGCCTCGGGCGCGATCGCCGTCGAACTGCTCAGACCGGTATCGGTGCTCCGGCAGCGAGTGTTGATCGAGTTCGGTCGTGTGCTCCCCCGGCTGGCGGTATGCATCACCGTGGGCACGGTGGTGGCGCGCCTCACCGGGGGACCGATCCCGAGCGGAACGGCCGCGTTGTTGTCCATCCCGAGTCTGGTGTTGGCGGTGGCCTGCAACATCGTCGCCCAACATGCCTTTGCCGCCGGATCGTTCTGGCTGCGCGAAAGCCGGGCGATGTGGTTCCTCTATCAGAAGTTCGTGTTCATGCTCGGAGGGATGCTGATCCCGCTCGAAGTCTTCCCGTCGTGGTTGCGCAGCATTGCCGTGGCGACGCCATTCCCGTCCATGGCCTACACCCCGGCGCGGCTCGCGTCGGGCCACTTCGAGCCCGGTTTGCTCGGGCTTCAAGTGTTTTGGCTGGCGGTCCTCGGAGTGATCGCAGCGTTCGTGTTCAGTCGTGGCGAGCGTCGGTTGCAGGTGGTCGGCGGGTGAGAGGGCTGCTGGTCACCATGCAATCGGCGTTCGCCGAGTCCGCCTCGAACCGGCGGGCCTTCATGTTCCAAGGTGCGGTGATGATCGTCAACGATCTGGCGTGGATCGGGTTTTGGGTCGTGTTCTTCCACAAGGCCGGAACGGTGCGCGGCTGGAACACCGACCAGATCGTGCTGCTCCAAGCAGTGCTGACAACCGGCGGCGGCATTTCGCTCGGGGTGTTCTCAAACGCCCGGCGGGTCGGCACGCTGGTGATCGACGGTGGGCTCGATGCTCTGCTCGGCTTGCCCGCGCACCCGCTCGCCCAACTCCTGGTGCGCAAGATCGAGCCGATCAACCTGGGTGACGCGGTGTTCGGCATTGGGCTGTTCGCCGTCGCTGGTCACCCGACCCCGGCGCGCACGCTGGTGTTCATGGGGGCGTGCAGCGTGTCAATGGTGTTGTTCACGAGCTTCCTCGTGCTGACCGGGTCGCTGGCGTTCTTCGGCGGTCGATCCGATGCCGGTGAGCTGGGGCTTTCGGCGATGATGGTGCTCAGCAACTACCCCGCCAGCGTGTTCTCCGGGTTCGCCAAACTGGTGATGTACACCGTCGTTCCCGCCGCCTTCGTCGCCACCGTGCCCGCCCAACTGATCGACAAGTTCGACCCCAAACTCGCGGCAGCGATGCTCGTAATCACCGTCGTATTCGCCGCCGCAACGATCGCCACCTTCAACGCCGGCCTCCGCCGCTACACCTCCGGATCAGTCTGGACGCGCGCCTAGCGGGCGGCTAGTGTCCGTACATTCGTCCGTACGTTTGCACTGTGGAGAGCCCATGAACACCATCAAGGATCGCCGCCGGGAGTTCCGGCTGGCAACGAGCGATGATGACCTACTCATCGAGGCGTCGGCACTCGCCGGTATGTCGGTCACCGAGTTCGTGCTCCTCCGCGTGCTCCCCGATGCGCAGGCGATCGTCGAAGCACATAGAGAGGTCACGCTCAGCCGGGCGGCCCACCAACGTTTCCTCGCTGCGCTCGATGCCCCGATGGCCCGCAACGAACCGTTGGCCGCTCAGGCCCGACTGGCTCGCCGACTCGAACTGGTCGACTGATCCGATGTTCGTCAAGCGTTTGAGCTTCGATGATCGTGTCGACGATTTCGACTGCGGCGAGAAGTCGCTGAATGACTGGCTGCGAAACCACGCGACGGCCAACCAGGAGCGCAATCTCAGCCGGACGTTCGTGTTGGTCGACAGCGATGCCGCACCCGATGGCGAGATCGTCGGCTACTACTCGTTGACAATGGGCGGGATCCCCCGGGAGTCACTAACGCGGCGTTTCGGACGAGGCCTCCCGGGTTACGAGATCGGCATGGTGCTCCTCGCCCGCCTGGCCATTTCGCAAAGCCGTCACGGAGCCGGTCTCGGCCGGGATCTGTTGATCTCGGCGATCGAACGAGCCGCCGTGGCCGGGGAACACGCTGCAGCACGCTTCATCGCCGTCGACCCACTCAACGAGGGTGCCCACCGGTTCTATGCCCATTTCGGCTTCCGCTTGATCGACGGCGACCCCCAGGGCCGCATGTTCATCCGACTCGACGAAGCCCTCGACACGGTCGCTCAACGGACCGAGTGAAGCTCAGCCAAGGGCTATCCGATGGTGAGGACGAGGTCGTCAAGCTGTCCGCGAAGTTCCACCGGCTGATCGCTGACCCGAACATCGCCGACCTCGCGTAGACCGGAGGGTGGCGTTGCCTCCCCGTTCCAGCGGACGGTCATCGAACGCGGACCGCACGTCGGTGGATCGTGATCAAGTCGCCAACCGTCGGGCAGCGTCGGGACAGGTGGGGCAATGTCAATGAACGGCACGTCAGTCCGGCCGGCGGCTTCATCCACGACGGTCGCGCCGGGCGGCAGCGGTTGGTCGATAAGTACCTCAATCGTGCGGGGACCCCGGCCAACGGAGCATTCGTCAGGCGACTCGTCCGGGCAAACGCAGGGGCCCTCGCTGGCGGATGCGCTGCGATACGCCGTCACCCTGATGTGGATGACACCAGCTGCAACCTGACCGTCGGCCGTGTATCCCTGCCAACAGGGGTTCGATTCCGGCCACGCCTCGTCAGCTCCCGTGAGCCCGACGACCAGGGTGTTCGCATCATCTCCTCGCCGGACAACGTCGAACGCAACCGGTCCGGTGGGTACCCATGTGTTGGGAATCGCCGGCGCAAGCGCCGCAGGCACGACTGCCTCGGCCATTCCGTTCTTAGGAAATGGCGCGTCGAGCGGGACCTCGATCAGGCCGTGGGTGGCGGTCCCGGGAGTGATAGCTGTGCGCGTCACCGGACGAGCAGTCAGCGGGGTGGATCGATGCGGGCGACGTCGACAGAGACGGTGAGGGTCTGGGCCGACGGGGGGCCGAAGACGACGCCGCGGATTGGAGCGACGTCGGCGTAGTCGCGGCCCCAGGCGACGGTGATGTGGCGCGTCGGAGGCGTCACGTCGTTGGTCGGGTCGGCGTCGAGCCAGCCCCAGCCTGGAATGTAGGTGGCGACCCAGGCATGCGAGGCGTCGGCCCCGATCAGTCGCGGCTGGCCGGGCGGCGGCTGGGTTTCCAGGTAGCCGCTCACATAGCGGGCCGGCAATCCCATCGAACGCAGGCATCCGATCGCCACGTGGGCGAGGTCCTGACACACGCCACGGCGGTGCCGAAACACCTCGGCGACCGGGGTGGTCACGTCGGAGAAACCGGGGTCGAACTCGAAGTCGCGATTGATACGGGTGGTCAGGTCGGCCAATGCCTCGAACAACGGCCGACCGGCCGGGAACGATGGCCGGGCGTACATCTCGAGCTCGCGGCTCGGACCGACCAGGACCGAGCCGACCGAGCACAGCAACGCGTCCATCGCGTCGTGACCGACCTCGGCGCGCAATAGTGCCGGCACCTGTTCCCATGCGGGGCTGAATGCCGGGGTCACCGATGGCCACACCTCGACCTCGGAGCACGACACGACGCTCAACGCCTGATGGGACCGTTCGATCGACCAATAGATCGTGGCGTTGCCGAAGGCGTCGAGATAGTCCCACTGATGATCGACCTTCGGATCAAACTCGATCGAGCTGGTGAGTACCTGCTGAGCAACGGTTCGCCGTGGGGTCAGATGACCGACGCCATGCGCCAACGCCACCGGCACGCCGTAGGTGTAGTCGGTGCGATGAACGACGCGGTACTGGGTAGGTTCCACGGGTCAGCCTTGCGGACGGAGCTGGAGCGGCGGCGGCTGAGCGAACCACGTCGCCGCCAGGTGAGCCGATAGCCGCTCGACCGCGCTACCGATCAGGCCGAGCACATCGCCGACCTGGCCCGGCCTGCCGCGCAAGGTGTCGAGCTCGTCAAGGATCCTCAGCTGTTCGAGGAACCCCTCGCGCGCCGGCAGCCCGAAGATGTGCTCGCGAATCCGCTGCAGCTGAAACGCGAGCGAGCGCGGGTTCGTCTCATCGTCGAGAAGCAGGTCTCGCATCGAGTCGAGTCGAAGGTCGCTGCGATGTCGGCGGCGATATGCGACCAGGCTTTCGCACCCCGCGAGCACGTGGGCATACAGCGCTTGGCGGACGTCGGCATCGGTATCGGCTCGTAGCGTCGCGTCGAGAAGTCGCACCGTGAGCAGGGCTCGATCGATCCGCCGACCAAGGTCGAGAAACCGCCAGCTCGGCCCGCGCACAACGCTTTCCATCGCCAGGCCGGAAAACGCAGCCAGCGACACGACCGTACGATCGAGCGACTCGGCGAGCAGATACATATCGCCCTTCTCGACACCAGAGGCCAGTTCCAACCGCTCGACGGCGAGCGAGTTGACGACCCGCCACGACGCCGTCGAGAGGAATTCGCGCACCGCTCCGGCACCGCCGAACACGTGGGTGAGACTGTCACCCAACGCCCCGACCCGGGAGCCCACCGAACCGGCCAACGCAGTGGCCAGGCGTTCCTCGATCGCCGGGAACGGCGGACGGGCGGGATCGAGATTCATCGGGGCACCGGTCGAAACGACCTCGAGTCCGAACAGCACGGCGGTCAGCCACGAGGTTTCGCAAAGCGGGGCGTCGCGCTCCGCCCGCCCGATCACCAGCCGGGCGAGTCGGGCGACGAACTCCGCCCGCTCGCTGTTGCGACCGAGCCAGAACAACGATTCCGCGGACCTGGTCGGGATGGACGATCGCAGATCGATTTCCGGAAGGATCGGAGCTGCAACAAGACGGCGGCGGGGCGCGTGGTCGGTGTCGATCACCCAGACGTCCTTACCGGCGGCCGGCGCGGGGTCGACTACCGGTTGCTCGGGCGTCACCACTCGGCCGTAACCCCCAGGGAGCACGACGAACGACGAGCCCGAACGTACGGCATGGGCGCGAATCGTCGCCATGCCCGGAACCAGGGTCGACTCGTCACCGACGACTCGACCGGTCGGCACGGTGGCGAACAGCACCCGGCGCTGGGCGATGAATCGATGGGGCATCTCCGCGATCCGCCGTCGCCACTCATCTTCGCCGGCCGAGTCGAGCTCGTCGGCGAACGCCGATGCCACCGGCGCGACCGGGTCGATGTCGTGCAGCACGAAGCGATCGAAGTGGTCGAAGACGGTCTGACGATGATCCTGGTCGCCGCACCACAGCGTCTCGATCTGATCGAGGAGCAGCGGTTCGCCGAGTAGCCGTTGGCACACCTGACCGAGGAACGGCTGCAGCCACAACCGATCGGCGACGCCCGAGCCGAGCGAATTGGCGACCGACACCGTCCGCTCCCGCACCGCCTGCAGCAGACCGGCGACCCCCGTCGGCGACGGCGGGATCAATTCGAGAGGATCGGCGGCATGATCGGCGACACGCCGCAACACGACGTCAACCGCTTCGAGCCCTTCCAGCGCCCGCAGCCAGATGCGGCCGGCCCGCATCGTGAAGTCGCCGCTGCCGGCCAGGTGATAGCCGAGGTTCGAGGCCAGGTACGACGCTTCGACGAAGTCGGGATGATCGAGCGGCGGACCGAGCACGACCGTTCGAGGGCTGGCCACGCCGGGCACCGCCGACTCCGCGAGCGCAGCTCGCATGTGAGCCAGCCACACTTCCAGCGGGCGCACCCGCAGCCGGGCCTGCGCATCGGGAATCATCGCCGCCAACACCGAACGATGCCACAACGCCTGACCCGCTCCGGCCGGGGCGTCGGTGTGATCGCGTACGACGAGCATGCGGCCAGTTGCGTCGCGCACGACGTCGGCACCGTACGAAATCAGTCGTGCACCGGCTGGCTCCACCCCGACGGCGGCGAGTTGGTACGACCGGGAGGCGACCGCCGCCCCGGGCGGAATGATGCCCTCGCTGAACAGCCGACGCGGCCCGTAGAGATCGGCGAGTACGAGTTCGAGCAGCTCGGCGCGTTGCACCAGTCCCCGCTCGATGGCGGCCCAGCTCTCGACGTCGATCACGTAGGGCAACGCATCGATCGTCAGACCAGTCGCGGCGTCGTCGTCGAACACGTAGCCGGCGCTCTCGGCTCGTAGCCGGCGCTCGGCCGTCGTGGCCCGGCGGGCCACCTCGTGCGGGCCAAGACGATCCCATGCGTCGATCACCGCCCGCCAGTGGGAACGCACTTGACCGCGCTCGTCGATCAGTTCGTCGTACCGGCCTGCGTCGGGTCGGTACCCGCGGGGGACCGGAGTTGTCATCCCGCAGAGCTTGGCGCGTTGACGGCCCGGAAGTACGAATATGTGATCTGTTTGTGGATCTCACCGATCGCCAGTTGAAGCCGATCGGCAGCGGCATGGACGCCGACGGCGTCGAGGGCGGCCACGTCGATACCACCGAGCACCGCCAGCGCGTCGGCAACGGCCGTACACACCCGTTCGGGACGAGGGAGACGCGCCGCGCTATGTGCGGCGGAATCGAGGCAGTACCGCAGCGAACGCGGGAACGTCTCATCGTTGAGGACGAATGTCACCGGGCCGATATGACCGTCGACCGGGGACGTTCCGCGCTGGTACATCTGCAATGCCGAGAGCGCCTGGAGCAGGCTGGCCCATTGCAGGTGCTCGTAGCGGACCCGGTCATCAGGCCGCTCGCCCATCAGGCTGGTCGCCCAGACGTCCAGTACCCGCGTGGCCATGTCGGCCCGTTCGATGTGTCGGCCGAGGCGGAGCATCGTGTACGCCGCATCACGGCTCATCGTGGTCATCAACACCCCGATCAGTCGTTGGTGATCAGTGACAATGCGGTCGAGGAAGCGGCTGCGACTCCGCCGGGCGACGCCCTCGGTGTCGTGAGCCCCGACATACAGGTGGAGCCCGTTGACGGTGACCCAGGCGGGCCCGGGTAACACCTCACGGCATGTCCGCAGGTTCTCGCGGGCCTGATCGATCGACGACCTGATGCTGCCGGGATTCGTGCGGTCGGCGACGAGGTAGCCCACGACGTCGGTCTCGTTGATCGTCGGGTAGGCGATGTCGTATCCCGCGCGGGTACCGGTGATGACGAGCAGCGGTTCCCATGACGACATCACCGACGTCGGCATGTCGATGATCAGGTTGGTGTGCTCGCGAACGATCCGGGCAGTGCCCTCGGCGCGTTCCAGGTACCGCGCCGCCCAGTACAGATTTTCGGCCACCCGCGATAGCAGCACCTCAATCGACCTCGACGACCCAGGTGTCCTTCGAGCCACCGCCCTGCGATGAATTGACCACCAGCGAACCCTCGACCAATGCCACGCGGGTCAAGCCGCCCGTGGTCACATACGTGTCGGCCCCCGACAGAACGAAGGGCCGCAGATCGAGATGGCGGGGTTCGAGCCGGCCGTCGCAGAGCGTCGGTGCGG
>JANNNL010000739.1:0-5800 GCA_031398525.1 Actinomycetes bacterium
CGCGCTGTTCTTCTCGGGGGCTGCGCCCCCGGACCCCATCGCCACCCGATTCGCTGGCGCTCGGTCGGTCGGCATTCGCTGCGCGCTGTTCTTCTCGGGGGCTGCGCCCCCGGACCCCATCGCCACCCGATTCGCTGGCGCTCGGTCGGTCGGCATTCGCTTCGCTCATCGATACGACCTCACCTGAACGAGAAGACGGGCGCCGCGGCGCGATCCAATTCGGGCATCATGCCGCGTTCACGCAGAATCGGCATCACTCCCTCACCGAACCAGTACGCCTCTTCCAGGTGCGGGTAGCCCGACAGGATGAACTCGTCGAACCCGAGAGCGTGGTACTCGGCGATCCGGTCGGCAACCTCGACATGCGAGCCGACCAGGGCCGTGCCGACGCCACCGCGAACCATGCCGATTCCGGCCCACACGTTGGGATAGATCTCCATTCGCTCGGTGTCCCGCGCATTGGCGGCCAACTCGGCCTGTCGACGTTGGCCGACCGACTGGGTCTTGTTGAAATCGACCGCCGCCGCGGCGATCGCCGACTCGCCCATGCCGACGCGCAGCCGAGCGGCCTCGGCCCATGCCTCCTCGGCGGTCGGGCGGGCAATCACGTGGAAGCGGATGCCGAAGCGAATCGTCCGCCCGGCGGCCGCGGCCAACGCCCGCATCCGGTCGAGTCGCTCGGTGACCATCGCCGGCGGCTCGCCCCAGGCGAGATAGACGTCGACCTGCTCGGCGGCGACGCGCTCGGCCTCGGCCGACGCCCCACCGAAGTAGATCTCGGGGATCGGATCGGGGACCTCGCGAGTCGTCGCCCCCTCGACCCGGTAGTGGACGCCGGTGTGGTCGAACGGGGTGTCGGCCCACGCGGCCTTCATCACCTTCATGAACTCGCCGGTGCGTTCGTAGCGGGTTTCCTTGTCTTCCCAGATGCCGAACTTGGCCAACTCGGCCTGCTCGGCGCCCGTGACGATATTGATCTTCAACCGACCGCCCGAGATGCGCTGATAGGTCGACGCCATCTGGGCGGCGAGCGTCGGCGACAGCAGCGTCGGCCGGAACGCCACCAGGAACTTGAGCCGTTTCGTATGGGCGAGCAGGGCTGCGGTCGTCAGCCAGGCGTCCTCACACCCTGTGCCGCACGGGGTGAGCACGGCCCCGTAACCGAGTTCGTCGCAGGCTCCGGCAACCTGGGCGAGATAGCCAAGATCGGGGGCCCGGCGGTGCGGAGCCTCGCCCGACGGGAGCACGTCACGCGAATCGCCGCCGGTCGGCAGGAACCAGTGAATGTCGAGCATGCGACACACCCTAGAAACCCCGGCTACCGGCGCCGCAATACTCGGGCACCGATGGCCACATGGCACGCTGGGAGCTGGATGGTTCCCACCCCTCCCGAGCCCCGGAGCGATCAGCATGGCCAGTCCCCGTATGACCACCGACGAAGTCTGGACCTTCGTCACCGAGGCCCACACGGGCATCATGACGACGTTGCGCCGTGATGGCGTCCCGGTCGCCCTGCCGGTGTGGTTCGCCTGCCTCGACCAGCGGCTCTACGTGCAGACGCGGGGGAAGAAACTCCTTCGGATCGCCCACGATGCCCGGTCGTCATTCCTTGTCGAGTCGGGCGAGCGATGGGCCGATTTGCAGGCAGTGCACCTCACCGGAACCGCCGAAATCGTCGATCTCGACGGCGAGTTGAGCCGACGATTTCGGCTCGAGATGGACCGTAAGTACGCCAACTTCCGCACCCAATCTGCCGACATGCCCAAGGCGACCGCCGAGCACTATGCCAAGTCGCTCAATGGCATCGTCCGCTTCACCCCAGATGAGCGCGTGCTCAACTGGGACAACTGCAAGCTCACCGCGACCCCCTGAGGGACCGTGGCGTCGCTACGGCAAGATCACGGCAGGTTTTGCAGGCCCTGGATGATCGGCACCGCCGCCCCTGAGCGATCGGGAGTCGGCACCGCCTCGTTGTCGCCCCACGCCAGGCGGGTCATCCCTGCGGCGAGCGCATCGACCTCGGCGTTCGACCGTTCGGCCGGGCCGTCGTAGCCGTCGACCAGGAGGCGCTGCGCCGTGTCGCCGTTGACAAACCCCAGGTACGGACCGCCGTAGTCGTAGCCGATCAGCCGTTGCAATCGCTCGGGAAACGTGCGGGCCACCTCGGGCGGGTTGGTGAGGTACTGGTTCTCTTCTTGGCGCAGCCAGCCCAGGCTGTATTGCAGCGCCAGGCCCGTGCGGGTGATGTCGGAACAGTTCGTGCCACCGCCGTGCAACGTTCCCCCGACGTAGACCACCACAGAACCCGCCGGCATCTCGGCCGAGGCGATCTCGTCGGGGAACGGCTGACGGTCCTCGGCCCATCGGTGACTGCCGGGGACGATCTGGGTGCCACCGTTGGCCGCGGTGAAATCACTCAAGGCCCACATTGTTGGCATCAACGTCGGCGGGCTCGGGAAACGGAACGGGTAGAGGTCGCCGTCTCGGTGGATGACCTGGGCGTCGGCCCCCGGCAACAGGTGCATGATGCCCGAGAAGTTCAGTTGATAGCGGGCGCAATACGGCTGCAACACCCGGTCGGCAAGTCCCATAACCAGCGGGTGGATCGCCAACTGCTGCACCGCGGCCGACCGGCGCAGCAAGCCGCCGAGGCGTTTCGTGCGGCTGCCGAGAAAGTCGTTGTGGCCATTCGGTGACCCCTCGATATCGGCGATCAGATCGCCATACGCCTCGGCGGCCAACTCGGTCGCCGCATGCTCGATGACCACATACCCGTCGCGGTCAAGCGCCGCGGCAAGGTCATCAAGCGAGGTGTCGGGAGCGTGCAGTACCAGCTGAGCCACCCACCGAGAGTATCCCAGGGCTCATGAGCCCTGCTTCGTCACCGGCCGGGCCGCCATCAGGTTCGCCTGCAACAGGTAGTCGGGTGGGGTCATCTCGATCTGCGACGCGGCCCGCGCCGAGATCTTGGCGGCCTGCGTGTCGCTGGGCGCCGAGATCCAGAATGTGTCGTTGACGATTCCCTCGAAGCAGATATCGGCGACCTCCGACAGCGGGGCGAACACGACCGGCATACCGACCTCCTCCATCCGCTTGAGGTAGCCGGCGAGTGCGTCACGCCCCTCTTTGGGCGGAGCGCCGGGGCGGTCGAAACGCTCGGGTCGGTTGGCCCCCGGCCGCCAGATACCGGTGTTGAGCATGCCGGGCGTCGTCGTCGAGGGATAGAGCAACGACGCACTCACCTTCGCCCCGACCTCGCGGAGTTGGCCCCACAGGCACTCGGTGATCGTCGTCACCGACGCCTTCGTCGCGGCGTAGATCGCCGAGTTGATCAACGGGGTAAAGCCGCCGTTGCCCGAGGTGGTATTGACGACGTGACCTTCGACGTCTTGGGCGATCATCGTCGGGACGAAAGCGTGGATGCCGTTGACCACGCCGATGACGTTGACGTCGAACGACCACCGCCAATCGTGGACGTGGTGGTCCCAGATCTGCCCCTCCGATCCCGATCCGATCCCGGCGTTGTTGCAGAGCAGGTGGACTGCTCCGTAGGCGGCGAGCGCGGCGTCGCGCAGGGCAATTACCGAATCGAGCGAGGTCACATCGGTGACGACTCCGGTGACGTCGAACCCGGCGGCCCGCAACTCGGCCGAGGTCAATTCGACGAGTTCAGGAACCACATCGGCGACCACCGCCTTCATTCCTTCGGCACAGAACCGCTCGACCAGTGCCCGGCCAATGCCCTGGCCCGCACCAGTCACGACCGCCACCTTGCCGACTACATCTTTCACGACCTACTCCCTTCTGCCCGATCTGCGGGCGCGCGAAACTCCAGCCGACCGTACGCCAGATACCTTCAGCGGAACTGACCGGGCTGGCGTCCCTCGCCTGGCGGGCCGGCGAAGGCCTGGGCGATCGTCAGCCACTCGGCGGCCACCGAGCCATCGGCGCGCAGGTCGGTGTCGGCCAGGTGCCGTCGCTGTGTAACCAGCAGGCAGAAGTCGAGCGCCGAGCCGCGCACGACGTTCGTGGCATCGTCGGGGCCGAGCACGATGTCGCCGAGTTCGATGCGTACCGGTTCACTCGGCGCGTCGCGACCATTTGCGGCGAAGCTGAACGGCAGGGCCCGCCAACCGATGAAGGCGACATGTTGCAGCCGAGCAGTGGCCAGCCGCGTCGCACCGATGGCGTCGACGATGTCTTGGGTATGAGCCCAGGTCTCCATGATCCGCGCCGTGATCGACGAGGCGACGGTCATGTTGGGGCCGAACCACGGAACCCGGACACCCGCGGGCGCGCGGAGCGCGGCCGAGATCAGCGCGTGGCCAGCATCGTCGAGCCACCGGCGGGTGTCGGCGTTTGACCGGTCGGCATTCCCGAGTCGGCTGGCCTCTACAACCGCGTCGACGTTGCGTCGCCCGCCGTCGCGCATCGCGCAGAATGCATCTGGATCGACGATTGCCATGGTCGCCGCCTCGTCGATCCAGGCCAGGTGGGTGACCTGGTCGAGCACTGTCCAACCCGGAGCCGGGGTCGCCAGCCCCCAATCGTCGCCGACCTCGTCGAGATATCCGAGGGACTCGGCCCGTTCGGCCAACAGGTCGTCGCACAACGATTCAAGATTCATGGGATCTCCGGGCGCTCGGGGACGGTCTATGCAGTCTGCCGGTTCGCGCCGACCACATTCCGACCCGGGCTGATGCCACGTCGCGATTCGGGCCAGCTATGTTATTGGTCATTAACAATTCACGTTGATGATGGGAGCCCAATGGACTTCGCCGAATCCCCGGAACACGCGCTCCTCCGCCAGGCGGTCAGCGAGGTTGCCGCTCAGTTCGGACACCGCTACTACGCCGACGCCGTCCGTCAGGGAACCAAGCTTGATGAACTGTGGAACACCCTCGGCGAACTCGGCTTTCTCGGCGTCCACCTGCCCGAAGCATCTGGCGGGGGCGGCGCGGGTATCATGGAATTGGCCATCGTCTGCGAGGAGGTCGCCGCCCAGGGATGCCCGCTGTTGTTGATCCTGGTCTCGGCGGCAATCTGCGCGGAGCTGATTGCCCGGTTCGGCACCGAGGAGCAACGTCGCGAATGGTTGCCGGGCCTCTCCATCGGGCGGAAGATGGCCTTTGCGATCACCGAGGCCGACGCCGGCTCGAACACCCATCGAATCCAGACGACGGCGGTCCGCGACGGCGATGTGTACCGTCTCAACGGCAACAAGACCTACATATCGGGAGCAGACGAGGCTGACCAGATCCTGGTCGTGACCCGCACCGGGGTCGATGAGGCGTCGGGGAAGGCGCTGCTCAGCCTGCTGATTGTTGACACCCACGCGCCAGGCCTCGACCAGCACGTGATCCCTGTCGAGATCGCCTCGCCCGAGAAGCAGTTTACCCTCTTCTTCGACAACGTCGAAGTCCCGGTCAGTCGCCGATTGGGCGACGAAAACGATGGATTGCGCGTCGTGTTCCAGGGCCTCAACCCCGAGCGGATCACCGGCGCGGCGCTCGCCGCAGGCATCGGCCGCTACGCCCTCGATCGTGCCGCGGGCTACGCCAAGGATCGGCGCGTCTGGGACGTGCCGATCGGTACGCACCAGGGCATTTCCCACCCGTTGGCGACCGCCAAGATCGAGCTTGAACTGGCCCGACTGATGACCCTCAAAGCAGGTTGGGCCCACGACCACCAGGCATCGGAAGCGGCCGAGGCCTCAAACATGGCGAAGTACGCGGCGGCCGAGGCTGGCTACAAATGCCTCGACACGGCCATCCAGGTGCACGGTGGCAACGGGATGACC
>JANNNL010000064.1:0-10334 GCA_031398525.1 Actinomycetes bacterium
GCCCAGGGGAGTGGTCCGCTTGGCGGCGGCGCTCGCGCTCGGCTACACGTGCTGGGCCGGGGAGGACTTCCTTCGGTCGGCGTGGGGGCAGTGGCAGTAAATCTCACCGGCGTTGACGCCAGCGCCGACACCTATCTCACGGTCTGGCCGGCCGGCTCCTCGCGACCGACCGCCTCGAACCTGAATGTGGCGCACTCGGCGACCGTGGCGAACATGGTCATCGTCCCGATCGGAGCCGACGGCGACATCGAGCTGTACAACGACGCTGGCGCCCTCGACGTCGTGGTCGACGTCCTTGGATGGCTGCCGGGGGATGGTGCGTTCCGAGGCCTCACACCGAAACGGTTGTTCGATTCCCGAAACGCGCCAACGACCGATGGCACTCATCGGAATGGAGGGCCACTGGGCCCGGGTGCTACGACGGCGATCTTGGTCGCCGGTCGCGGCGGAGTTCCCGCGGCGGGTGTGAGTTCGGTCGCCATAAACGTCACCGCAGTCGGCGCGACCTCAGATTCGTATCTCACCGTGTGGCCGGGGGCGACGACCAAGCCGTTGGCATCGAATGTGAACGTCACCATTGGTCGCGCGGTCGCCAACATGGTGGTGGTGCCGCTCGGAGCTGATGGGACGGTGCAGATCTACAACGATGGGGGGCAGGTGGATGTGGTCGTCGATGTGCTGGGCTGGTTTGCTCCGTCGAGCGGGTTCACCCCGCTGTCGGCCGCTCGGTTGATGGATACTCGTGACTCGACCACGATCGATGGCCTGTTCCGCCACGATGGGCCATTGGCGGGGGATCATTCAACAACGCTGCGGGTTGTCGGGAGAGGGCTCGTGCCGGCGACGGGCGTTGGTGCCGTGGTGCTCAATGTCACCGCTACATCGTCGACCCAGGCCTCGTATGTGACCGTCTGGCCGACGGGACGCCCACAGCCGACGGCGTCGAACCTCAACTTCGCTCGGGAGCAGACGGCCCCGAACATGGTCATCGTGCCGATCGGATCGGATGGCACGATCACGATGTACAACGCCGTCGGTTCGGTCGAATTGATCGTCGACATACTGGGGTGGTTTCCCACGGTGTAGTCCGGGTTTGGTGCGGCGCCCAGGGATGATCCGATGTCATCGCCAACGTGCTGGAATACCGTGGCTAGCGCGTAGTCGTGCGGATGTTTTGGGTGATGATTCGTTCGGCTCAAAGCCGAGTCAAGCGCGGATATTCACGAAAAACTGCGGAGAGCAGGGCTTACAACACCTGTAAACTGCCGAAGGACGCTACGGGTAGCGTTAATATCCCTCTGAGTGATGGTGGATTCATGAAACGACGGATGGTTCTGGCTATGGCACTCGCGTCGCTATCGGCCGTTGGAGTGGTCGCCGAAAGCGTTGGCGCCGTGGGTCCAGCTGGCCCGCCTCTGTACCCGTTCCCCACGATCGAGCTGGTTCGCACGATTGTCAACAACCCGTTCGGTGGTACGACGAACAAGCGACCCGGCGATATCGAGGGCATGGCGTACGACCCCGTCAAGAACTCGATGTTTCTGGCCGACGACTCCAAGCATGAGATCCATGAAGTGGACTTCACCACCGGAGCCCATAAACGGACGTTCTCTCGGACGGAACTGGCCGCCGTTCCCGAGTTCACCAACGGCGGGCCTCCGGGGCCTGCGGCCACCGAGTTCCGTGCGTCGGATTTCGAGGGCGTCGCCTACGACGACGTGAACAATGTGCTCTACGCCGTGGCGGGGCCGTGTTGTCCGGGGAATCAGAGTATTCCAGCCGTGTTCCGTTTCGTGCGCGACGGTGGAGGCAACCTCGTGCCCGAGACCTATCAGACACTGTCGAACGTGCTGCAGAACGATTACTCGGGTGCCGGAGCGACCGGTGGCGTCCTGTACTTCGGGTACGGGAACAAGCTCATCGCCTACGACTACGTGACGAACACCCAGAGCGCACCAACTGGCCCGATGGCGGTGGACGGCAAGATCAACGGTGTGGGCTTCTCCCAAGATGGCGCCCAACTGTGGGTGACCACGTCGAACGAAACGTTGCAGCGATTTGCATGGCCCAGCGGTTTGATCGAGTCGGAACACACGTTGAAGCTTTCGACCATTGGTGTGCCTGACAGCCGGGCCGTCGAGGTGGTCGGTGATCAGATCGTCGTGGCCGATGGCTACGACAACTACCCACCGAACACCCCCCAAGAGTTCGCTCTGCGGGTCTACAACGTCGGACAGTCAGCGCCGACCGCCTCGTTCGCAGTCAGCCAGCCCAGCAGTGGCGGGGCCCCGTTCGCCGCGACCTTCTCCGATACCTCGACGAACCGTCCGACCTCGCTGACCTGGGATTTTGGTGACGGTACGCCGGTGCAGACCATCCTCATTCCCTCGGGGTCCACCGTGGTCTACCCGACCCCGCCGATCTCGCACACCTTCAATACGCCGGGAGACTTCACGGTCACGCTGACCGCAACGAATCCCAACGGCTCGTCGTCGACGACCTCGTTGGTGAAGGTGACCTCGGCCCCGTCGGCGAGCTTCACCGTCACGCCAACATTGGGGGTCGCTCCCTTGTCGGTCGCCGTGACCGACGCATCAGCGCCGGCCGCCTCGATTACCAGCAGGACCTGGGACTTCGGTGACGGCTCGGCTCGGAAGTCCGGCGTCGTCGCCGCACACACCTATGTCACCCCGGGCGTCTACACGATCATTCTGGAGGTGGCCAATGCGCAGGGAACGAGTGTGGCGACCCGTTCTGTGACGGTGAACGGTCCGCCGTCGGCGTCGTTCATGACGGACCGAACATCAGGTGCCGCCCCCCTTGACGTGGTATTCACTGACAGCTCGACGGGCCTCCCCAAGCCCAGTGCATGGATCTGGGACTTCGGTGACGGATCGCCCACGGTGGGGACCCGCGATGCTGATCACCGGTATCAGTTCCCGGGGGTGTACACGGCCCGACTGACCGTCTCGAACGGGGTCGGCTCGACGACGACGGCCAAGACGATCACGGTGAGCGGCGGGTTCAAGGGCATCGCCCCGATCCGACTGATGGACACCCGGCGGGGTGGGTCGACGATCGACCAGTTGTATCGCGGCGAAGGAGCGCTGGGCTCCGGTCTATCGCGTTCGGTTCGGGTTTCGGGGCGAGGCGGACTGCCCGACACGGGGGTTGGTTCGGTCGTGCTCAATGTCACTGCCGTGGGTCCGACCGCGTCGTCGTATCTGACGGTGTGGCCCCAGGGCAAGCCGCAGCCCAACGCCTCAAGCCTGAACTTCGTCGCCGGAAAGACCATTCCGAACATGGTCATCGTGCCGGCCGGCGCAGGTGGCAATGTGTCGATCTTCAATGAGATGGGCAACACCGACGTGATCGTCGACCTGCTCGGCTGGTTCCCGGCCGGTCCGGTGTTTACCGGTCTGAGTCCTGCTCGCTTGATGGACACCCGAAACTCGCCAACTATCGACGGCCGGTTCCAAAACATCGGGCCGGTTGGCCCCAACTCGTCGAAGGTGCTTCAGGTGCTCGGCCGAGGCGGGATTCCGGCCGACGCCGCGACGGTTGGTTCGATCGTGCTCAACGTGACCGCCACAAGCACGTCGGCCTCGTCGTATCTCACGGTGTGGCCGACCGGTTTCACGCAGCCGAATGCCTCGAACCTCAACTGGTCGGCGGGCGAAACCGTGCCCAACATGGTGATTCTCCCCGTTCCGGCCGACGGCCGGATCTCGCTGTACAACGCGGCGGGCACCGCCGATCTGATCGTCGACGTGCTCGGTTGGTTCCCGAAGGGTCCGGCATTCACCGGGCTGACGCCGGAGCGACTGATGGATACTCGGGCCAACGTGCAGACCATCGACGGCGACTTCCGTGGCACCGGTGCGCTGGCACCGGGCGAGACCCGGGTGCTGAAGGTTGCCGGACGGCCGCGTAGCGGGGTGCCAGCTGGTGTCGTGGGTTCCATCGCCTTGAACGTGACAGTCACCAACCCGACTGCCGGCTCGTATCTGACGGTTTTCCCAACGGGTAGCTTGCGTCCGAACGCGTCGAACCTCAACTTCGTCGGTGGCCAGACCGTCGCCAACATGGTGGTTGTCCCGCTCGGGCCGAACGGCGAGGTCTCGATTTTCAACGAATCGGGTACGGCTGATGTGATCGTTGACGTGCTCGGGTGGTTCGCCCCACCCGTGTAGGGCTTGTTGACGGAGCGTGAATGGCATCGCCACCGGCGGTGAATAGCCGATGGTGACGTCTTGTGTTCGCCGGTCACCGACAGCAATTGAGCCCGTTCCATACGGCCCAATCTCCACCTCGCGAGCCGGAATTTGGACTGGCGACCTGTACTCTCCAACTCACTATCAGTAGGGTTTCCTGCGGTCGCGGTGTTGGCCCAATGACCCGTTCTCCACCTACCGAAGGCGGAAGTATGAATCAGTTCTGGAAGCGTTCCACAGTCGCGGCTGTCTTGAGCGCCTCGATCCTCGTGACGAGCGGAGGCATTGGCGCGCAGTCGGCGAGTGCCGCCGCTCCGGCAAGCCCCGCGTGGCCGGTGCTCAAGCTGCTCGGCAAGGTGCAAACGACCCCGTTCTTGAACACCAATCCGGCGGAGAAGCCCGGCGACATCGAAGGCCTGGCCTATGACCCACAACGCAAATCGATGTGGATGGCCGACGACTCGAAGTTCCAGCTGTACGAGGTCGAGTTCAACCCGAGTCCCACCGCCGCGACGCTGGCGGCCAGTCGGCACCGCAAAACCATCACCTGGAAGAAGCTGCAAGAGGCGCGCCCGTACCTGATCCCGGCCGGTCCGATAGCTGGCACGCCCCGCGCCAGTGACTTCGAAGCGCTCGCCATGGATACGTCGAACAACGTGTTGTACGCCTTCGCCGGCTCATGCTGCCTCCCCGGAAACGCCCACCTGCCGACGGCCTTCCGCCTGATCCGCAGCAACCCCGCCGATGCGGCTAGCTCGTTCGTCGTGGCCGACTATCAGCCACTCGAGGCGCTGGCGGCGACCGACTTCAGCGGAGCGGGATTCACTGCCGTCGGCGGCGTGCCGAGGGTGTGGGTCGCCAACAAGAAGAACCTGTATCCGTACGACTACGCAACGAACACGCTCGGCACGCCGATCTCGCTCAACTCGCAGCTGAACGGCCTCGGAGACATCAACGGTCTCTCGTTCTCCGACGATTCCAACCAGCTGTGGATCACGACCAGCAGCGAGCGGATCATCCGTTTGACCTGGTCAGTCGATCCGGTGACCAATCCTCCGACGATCGTCCCGGGTTACATCTTCGATCCGCGGCTGCTGAACATTCGAGACACCCGTGCAATCGAGATTGTCGATCAGCAGGTGGTCCTCGCCGACGGATACGACTTCCACGAGACGCCCGGCATCCACGAGTTTGCACTGCACGTCTTCGATGTCACTGGAAGCTCACCGGTTCCATCGTTCACCGCTGCGCCGACGACGCTTGGTGCCGGCGGAATTGTCACCTTCCAAGACACCACGACGCTGCGGCCTCGCTCGATCACGTGGAACTTCGGCGACGGCAGCCCGGTCGAGAAGGTCTACCTGCCCTGTGGCTCACCCACCCCGTGTGCGACCGACGTGCTGCCCAACCCGGACCCGCCGGTTGCCCAGGTCGACGCATACAAGTCACCGGTACGGACCCACCAGTACACGACTCCGGGCTCGTACACCGTGACGTTGTCGGCCGAGAACCAGAACACGGTCGGGCCTGCCCCGGCGGTAACGGCTCAGATCACGGTCACCACTGCTCCGGCGGCATCGTTCACGATGACCCCGCTCGTCGGGGCGATCCCGTTGCTCGTCACTTTCACGGACACGTCGATCGGCAGCCCGGCTACGGCGTGGGCCTGGAACTTCGGCGACAGTACGACGGCATCGACCCGCAATGCCACTCACACGTACAGCACGCCGGGCGTCTACACCGTGAGCTTCACGGCGTCGAACGACAACGGTGCCAGCACTGTGACCCAGCAGTTGACCGTTGAGGGCCCGCCGGTCGCCGACTTCACCATGGACTCCACCAGCGGTATTGCTCCGCTGATCGTGAACTTTGACGACATCTCGACCGGTACGCCGTTTATCACCGAACGGAAGTGGGAGTTCGGCGACGGCGGTGTCGCATACGACGCCGACACCGCTCACGTCTTCGAAAAGGGTGGGCAGTTCACGGTCAAACTGACGGTGAAGAACGCCCGCGGCACCAGCGTCAAGGAAAAGATCGTGACTGTCGTCGGCACCAAGTTCGTCGGTGTCAACCCGGTCCGTCTGATGGATACCCGCAGCGGTGCCCCGACGATTGACACCGTGGCCCAGGGCGAGGGTCCGCTCGGTCCCCAGTCGATCCGTTCGTTGCGAATCGTGAACCGTGGCACTTCGATTCCGGCACTAGGTATCGGCGCAGTGGCGATCAACGTCACGGCGATCAGTCCGAATGCTCCGTCGTACCTCACGGTGTGGCCATCGGGAGCAACACAGCCGAATGCCTCGAATCTCAACTTCTCGGCGGGCCAGACCATCCCGAACATGGTCATCGTGAAGGTCGGGGCGAACGGGCAGATCGATCTGTTCAACGAATCGGGCAGCGTCGACATCGCTGTCGACATCCTCGGATTCTTCCCCGAGGGCCCATCGTTCAATGGCATCACCCCTGAGCGTTTCGTTGATACCCGTAGCGGCGGGCGCACCGTCGATAGCCAGTATCAGGCGAGCGGTGCCATCGGAACGTCGCCGATCAACGTCAAGATTGCCGGGCGCGGCAGCATCCCGGCCACCGGTGTCGGATCCGTGGCCTTGAACGTCACGGTTACCAACCCAACCGCAAATTCGTACATGACGGTGTGGCCGAAGGGCCAGGCTCAGCCGAACGCGTCGAACCTCAACTACACCGCTGGCACGACGATCCCGAACATGGTGATCGTGCCGCTGTCGAGCTCGGGTGAAATCTCGATCTTCAACGAAGCGGGCAAGACCGACGTGATCGTCGATGTGCTCGGCTGGTTCCCCGGCGGTTCCGCCGGGTCGTTCGTTGGGCGTACGCCCGCCCGTGTCTTCGACAACCGGAGCCCCGGTGGCCGGACCGACGATGGTGTCAATGCCGGGGCCGGAGTCCTCGGTGGCGGCCAGGAGACGACGTTCAAGATCCTCGGCCGTGGTGGAGTGCCGGCCTCGGGTGTTGGCTCGGTGGCGCTCAACGTCACGGTGGCCAGTCCGACCGCCGAGTCGTACTTGACGGTGTGGCCCGGTGGAACCGCTCGGCCGAATGCCTCGAACCTCAACTTCACGGCAGGAACCACGATCCCGAACATGGTGATCGTGCCCGTCGGCCCGAAGGGTGAGATTGGGTTGTTCAATGCCGCTGGCAATACCAACATCATTGTCGACGTGCTCGGGTACTTCCCCGCCTTATGTCTCCGACCTCGTGTCGATGGCCGTCACCTTCGGGTGGCGGCCATCGGCCGTTTTCGACCGGTTACAGCGACGGCAGCTTGAGCAGGAGCGCCTGAAGAAGCAATGACTCGTTGGGGTTGCGGTCGATGGCCTGCATTGCCGTGTGGAGATCGCCGACCGCGACGATGATCCGGTCGGGGAACCGGTTCTCGCCGGCGACCAATGCGTCGCGGTAGGAGCGGGCAACCTCGGTGAGCCCTGAGCGCAGTTCGTCGGCGCGATGTCGACGGAGCTCACGCTTGTGTCGTTCCTCGACGCCCTTTCGACCCGATCCGCGCTCGCCGCTGCGGGCCACCAGGGCGTCGAGAGCGGCGATCTCGGCCGTCTGGCGGGCCTTCAGCGGCTCTGCCGCGCCTTCGATGGCCTCCAGCAACGCCCGCGCCGTGCGAGCGGCTCTGTGGCCTGATCCGTCGAGTTGACGGGGAACGTCGGCAAATGTCGCCCGGCGGGCTTCGAGACCTGGGTCGGACGCCAACAACCGTGCCCGGTCGAGGTTGCCATTGGCCGACGCCGCGGCGCGGGCAGCCAGATCGGGCTCGGTGCCGAGGGTGATGAGCGCCTCGCGCACCGCCGACTCGGTCAGTGGACGAAACTCGATTCGGACACAGCGCGAGGCGATGGTTACCAACTCGGGCGGCATCTGGTCGGCAAGGATCACAAAGACCGTGCTCGGCGCCGGCTCCTCGATGGTCTTGAGGAGCACCGCGGCTCCCTCGGCTGACAGCAGGTGGAACTCATGGAGGATGAGCACCTTGCGGCGACCCTCGACCGGCGACATCGCGGCCGCCCGCACGATGTCAAGGGCTTGCGCCTTGAGGATCGACGCGCCGACTCGTTCGATTTCGACCACGTCAGGGTGCTCGCCGGCCATCGCCAGCCGTGCACTGCGGCCGTCGGTCTCGCCTTCGGGGGTCACGAGCGCTCCGGCGAACGCTCGAGCCGTGCCGCGCTTTCCCGAGCCGGTCGGGCCGGTGAACAGATACGCGTGGACCGGATCGGAGGTCGATGCCTGCAGGACGGCGACCGCGTCGGGTTGCCCGACGATCGCCGCCCAGGCATCATGCAATGCCTCGGACGCGGTCACTGCGCCACACTCCCCAAGTTGATGTCGCGTGTCAAATGGCCGCTCATATCGACAGACGTTCGCGCACCGCGTCGCGAATTTCCAACGCCACGACGGCACGGTCGCGGTCGCCGTCGACCATGACCCAGCGTTCGGGGTCGGCGGCCGCCATGTCGTGAAATCCATCGAGTACTCGTTGATGGAACTCGGCACCGGCGCGTTCAAACCGGTCGAGGTCGCGCTTGCGCATCCGGCGTTCCAACGTCGCGGCGGAGACGCTGAGGAAGATGACCAGCTCAGGCCAGCGTCCGGCGATCGCCCACTCGTTGACCGCTCGCACCGTGTCGAGCGGCAGGCCACGTCCGTTCGACTGATAAGCGAGCGACGAGAACACCGAGCGGTCGCTGACCACGTGCCGGCCGGCGGCCAACGCCGGCTCGACAACTTCGGCGAGGTGCTGGGCCCGGTCGGCGGCGATCAACAATGTCTCGGCCTTGTCGGTCAGGTCGGTGTTCGCCGGGTCCGCGAGGATCGACCGGATCAACAAACCGATGCGGGTGCCGCCGTGCTCGCGGGTGATCACCGCATCAAGAGCTTCGCCGAGGAGCCGGGCATGGGTCGACTTCCCACATCCTTCGGATCCTTCGAAGGTGATGTACCGTCCCGCCGTACCGATAGTCATGCGGCTCCGACGATACCGACGCGCCACACTGGCATTGATGATTTCCGTCCACTTCGTTCGTGACGAGGGGGCGACATAGTGCCGTTGTGGATTCCGATCACCGTGGTCGCGGCGATCTTGCAGACCACCCGCACCGCTATGCAGCAACGACTGCGCCAGTTGCTATCGGTCAGCGGCGCGGGGTTCGTGCGCTATGTCTATGGCGCTCCGCTGTCGCTCGGTGCGGTGGCCGTGATTGCCCTGAGCGGACATGATCTACCCACCCCGGCCGGCCGGTTTTGGCCGTTGACTGCGGGAGCCGGTCTCGCCCAAATCATCGGGACGATGCTGCTGATCCGGGCCTTCGACGCTCGTGACTATGCCATCGGTACCGTCTACTCCAAGACCGAGGTGGTGCAAGTTGCCCTGTTCTCGATGGTCTTCCTCGGTGAGTCGTTGCGTCCGCTCGGCTGGATCGCAGTCGTGGTGTGCCTGGCGGGTATCGCAATGCTCGCGACGAAGGGCGGCAGTCTGGGCAGTGTGTTGCGGCGACTCGACGACCGCGCCGCCCTGCTTGGCATGGGGGCGGGGGGCTGTCTGGCGCTCGCCGCCGTCAGTATCCGAGCCGCGTCGAAAGCACTCGGTGATGATCCGGCGATCATTCGTGCCCTCGTCACGCTGGCCGTAATGAACACGATCCAGGCCTTGGTTCATGGTACCTACCTGGTGGTTCGCGAACCGGGACAGCTGACCCAGACAATCCGGACGTGGCGTTCGAGCAGCATCGTGGGGGTACTCAGCGTCACGGGGTCGGCGGGGTGGGCGTGGGCGATGACCCTCGAAAACGCGGCCCGCGTCCGCACATTCGGACAGATCGAGCTGCTGTTTACATTCGCGATCTCCCGCTTCTGGCTGCATGAACGTCACGGCCGACGTGAACTGGCCGCCAGTGCGCTCGTCGCGGCTGGTGTGGTTGGAGTGATGCTCGTCGGGTGAACCCGACTACGCGTTTTTGGCCGCGGGCTTCTTCACGGCGGGCTTCTTCACCGCAGGCTTCTTGGCGGCGGGCTTCTTGGCGGCCGGAGCCTTTTTGGCGGCCGCAGTCTTGACCTTCTTGGCTGGCGCGCCAC
>JANNNL010000100.1:0-1123 GCA_031398525.1 Actinomycetes bacterium
CGAGATTCTCACGTATGAAGCGGAACTCGATGTTGTTGAGCGGTTCTTGAAGTGCCAAGAGGCCCGCTGGGCGCACCCATCGGCACAGTCCGAGCGCGATTCGCTGCTGGTCGGCTAGCCGGGGCCAGCGGGCTTCAGACGCTGACGATGACCGAGGAGCCGTGGCCGAAGAGGCCTTGGTTGGCGGTGATGCCGACCTTGGCGTTTTCGACTTGGCGGCCGGTGGCCTGACCCCGCAACTGCCAGGTAAGTTCGCATACCTGGGCGATGGCCTGGGCGGGAATCGCCTCGCCGAAGCACGCCAATCCGCCCGACGGGTTGACAGGGACCCGGCCACCGAGGGTTGTGGCTCCGCTGCGGAGCAAGCCTTCGGCCTCGCCCTCGGCGCACAGCCCGATGTGCTCGTACCAGTCGAGTTCGAGCGCGGTCGACAGGTCGTAGACCTCGGCCATCGACACGTCCCCAGGCCCGAGCCCGGACTGCTCGTAGGCAGCCCAGGCGATCGAGTCCTTGTACTTGCGATTTGGTGCAGGCACGACGGCGGTCGAGTCCGAGGCAATATCGGGCAGCTCCAACATCGACTGCGGGTAGCTCGGGGTGACCGTCGAAACGCCCCGGACGCGGACTGCGCCATCCAACGATCCGAGGTGCCGTTCGGCGAATGCCCGGCTGCAGACGATCATCGCCGCGCCGCCATCGGAAGTTGCGCAGATGTCCAACAGCCGCAGCGGATCGCTGACGACGGGGGAGTTGACCACGTCGGCGACGGTCGATTCCTTGCGGAACCGAGCATTCGGGTTGTTCAAGCCGTGGCGCGAGTTCTTTACCTTGACCTGGGCAAAGTCTTCGGGGGTCGCGCCGTACAGGTCCATCCGGCGGCGGGCGAAGAGGGCGAAGTAGACCGGGTTGGTCGCCCCGAGCAGGCGGAAGCGCAGCCAGTCCGGATCATTCAACCGGTCGCCGCCGCCGACGGGGGCGAAGAACCCCTTGGGCGTCGTGTCGGCACCGACCACCATCGCCACATCACAGAACCCGGCGAGGATCTGGGCGCGAGCCGACTGCAACGCCTGGGCCCCGCTGGCACAGGCCGCATACGACGACGAGATCGGAACGCCGGTCCAGC
>JANNNL010000174.1:0-5246 GCA_031398525.1 Actinomycetes bacterium
GTACGCCGACATCACCGACGCCCACACCCGTGCCGAGATGTCACGCCAATAACTGTCCGACGATGACCGACCTTCCCCGCTTCGTGTCACCAGTGGATCTGCGCGATCTCAAAGGCGCCCGAGTCGTGGCGGATCGCAACGGGTACTACGACAGCCAGAACATCGTTGCCCTCGGCGGCGGCAGTGGTGTGCCGGCGACCTACTCGGTCGTGTTCCACCATTGCGAAAACCGTGAGGGCGGACCAGGGCTTCGGCTGCTCAACACTCGAAGCACCGATGGCGGGCGCACCTGGTCCGCGGCGATACCGATCGATACTCCGGATCGGCAGTCGCACGACGGGTATCAGCTGATGCATCGCAGCGACGATGGCCGCGAGCGGATCTTCGTCTTCTACGGCTGGAATGTCGGGTCGCAATATCCTGCAGGAGCCGACGAGGGTCTGATCGAGATCAAACGCACCGACATGCAACTCGATGAGGGGTACTGGTTTCGAGTCTCCGACGACGGCGGGCGCACATGGGGAGCGCAGCGATTCTCGATTCCGGTTCGCCGAACCCGCATCGAACGGCGCTGGCGAGACGCCCGGCTCGGAGGTGTTCTTCCTTCGCAGCGTCGACCTGCTGCACGTGGCCGACCCGGCGACGGCGTCGTGGGGGACGCTGCCGCACAGCGACGTCGGGCTTCGCGCGCCGAGCGGCGAACTCGACCTCGGCGAAGAACCCCATGTGCTCGCCGTCGGCGACGCGTGGCCGGGCCGTCTGTTCACACTCTGGCGCACCGAGGTCGGCCGACTGGCGGCTTCGTACTCGAACGATGGCGGCGAGTCGTGGGACGAGCCGTTCTGGTTGACCTATGAGGGGTTGCCGGTCGGTGGGGGTGGCGAGCACGTGATCAAGAATCCGCGCGGTTCGATCACGCCGTATCGCTTTCGCAGGCCGTCGCCGGCCGGTGGGGCGGAGTTCATCATGCTGTTCTACAACAACGGCCACACCGAGCGGCTCGGCTACACGGGCCGTCGCGTCTACTGGCTGACGGTCGGCAGGGAAACCGGCACGGGAGCGATCAGCTGGAACCAACCCGAGATCGGGCTGTACTGGGATGGAACCGGCTTCGACGATCGGCCTCATTGGAACCCGGACTGGGCCATCGTCGACGGCCCCGGATATCCCGATTGGGCCGAACTCGACGACGGCACCCTGGTCTGCGTCGAGTCGAACAAGCTGGCGGTCCGCTTCCACGAAGTCGACCAGCGGGTGCTGCAGTACCTGCGACGACAACCAGAACTAGTGGCCCTGCCGACCGAAGGTCTGGTCGTCGACTGGTCGCCCGGCCAGGCGTCGCCCACCGCGCCCGTTCTGCCCGATCTCCGTGCCGGCGGCGGGTTCACGATCAGCGTGCAGTTCAACGCCTCAACCGCTCAGCGGCACGCGTCATCGACGATGATCTCTGCGTTCTCAAGCGTCACGGCCGCGCTCGGCGAAGAACCCACCGATCGGCGGATCACCAAGGGATACGCGATCTCGGTGACCGAATCCGGCGAGATCGAACTCTTCATCACCGACGGTTTCGGTACGAACTTCCGGCACGCCACTCGTATCGGCGTAGCGAGCGGGATCTGGGACGGGCGAGACCACACCGTCAGCTTCACCCTCGATGGCAGACCGAAGGTGGCCACCGTGATCGTCGACGAACGGCTCGATGACGGCGGCGACGAGCCACAAGGCTGGGCCTTCCACCCGGCCGAACTCGGCGAAATCGGTGGGTCCGAACTCGTCATCGACCCCACGTTCGGTGGAACGTTGCGGCGCCTGATGATCTTCGATCGTCCGCTGCTCACCTCCGAATCCATCGCCACGACGCGAGCGCTCCTGCTGCCGCGCTGATCGTCTGATCAGCCGAGGAGGTCGGTGACAACATCAAGCCAGAACTGGGTGGTCAGGCGGAGGGACTCGACGTCGACGCGTTCGTCGTGGCCGTGGAAGCGGCGGCCCATTTCGGCGGCGTCGAGTTCAGGGCTGAACAGACCGGCGCCGTACGCCACGGCCCCCATCTCGCGATAGATCCGCGCGTCAGTGAAGCCGACGACGAGGTCCGGCACGGGCCGAGCGGTGGGGAACTGGCGTGTGATGCTGCGGCTGACGCTGTCCCAGCACGGGTTGTTGATCTGACTAATCGACGCTCTGTCGTTCATGATCACCTCGACTTCGACGCGGCCATAGAGGTCGCCAAGTGCAGCGCGCAGATGAGCGTCGACTTCGTCTACGCCCTCGCCCGGAAGCGTCCGGATGTCGACCCCGATGTCGATGCAGTCAGGAATCACGTTGGTCTTCAATCGCTGGGCACCGCCGCCTGCGACCGTGTTGCATGAGAAAGTCGTGTGGGTGCAGGCGTGCAGGTACGGAGCAAGACCTGGCATCGGCAAGCCGTCGATGTACTGATCGATCGTCGACACGTCGAGTAGCGCTGCGGTCGCCTCGGCGTCGAGGCCGAATCCCTCGACCTGCGCCTTCCACAACTCGTGAAAGCGTGGTGTCGGACGGTACTCGCCGATCCGCTGCATGACCGCTGTCGCCGTCATCAGCGCATTGTCGGCTTTGAACGGCGTGGAGCCGTGCCCAGGCACGCCGCGCACTCGTAGCGTGCGCCACGCCACGCCCTTTTCGCCAACGCTGACATTGATGAATGGTGCCTCTCTCGAACCCGAGTGTTGGCCGCCGCTTTCGGTCAGCACGTAGTCGGCGCGGATTGCGTCCGCCTGGTGATCGGCCATCCACTGCATTCCGTACGCGCTGCCCGACTCCTCATCGGCGACGGCGAAGTAGATCAGGTTGCCCCGCGGTCGGAACCCGGTGACCGCAAGCTCGCGAAAGGCGACCGCCATGGACGAGGTCAGATTGAGCATGTCCACCGCGCCGCGACCCCACACCTCGCCGTCGATCAATTCACCACCGAAGGGGTCGTTTGACCAGCCCGATTCGTTGACGGGGACGACATCGGTATGCCCCATCAGGCACAGGCTCGGCGCGGCCGGGTCGGTGCCTTCGATACGGGCAACGAGCGAGGCTCGACCGGGCAATGGTTCGAACTCCTCGATCTCCAATCCGGTAGAGCCAAGGAACGAGCGCAACAGATCGCTGTTGCGTGTCTCGTATCCGGAGTCGGCCGTTCCGTCATTGACGCATCGATTGCGGATCATTTCCTGCAACAACTCGACCGTCTCATTCGTCAGGCGTTCACTCATCGGATCTCCAGTCAGGCGACGAGCTCGAACTTATCCGTCGACACCGTGACATTGCGGCACGCGACGGGCCGTTCGACCGCGGCACTACGACCCGGCCAAGCCCGAGTTCCCGTACTTCATCGACGACGAGAGGGTGCCCAACGTCGGTCTCCGTCCGAGATCGTGAATTCGCAGGTCCACCAGCCTGTTGATCGACGGGCGTCGGAAATCACGGCGGACTAGGTACGACTACCATTCGGGATATGCCGTCGACCTTTCTGCACCCATTCTCCAATCCGAGCCGGGATTCGTTCATCTCCATCGCCCGGGGCGAGGGCGCGCTGCTGTGGACCACCGAGGGCCGTGAACTCGTCGATGCGCTGGGCAGCCTGTGGTACTGCAACGTTGGCCACGGCCGTCGAGAGATCGCCGACGCCGTGTACGCCCAGATGCTGGTGCTGGAGACGTACTCGTGTTTCGAGCCGTTCACCAACGGTCCGGCGGACGCGCTGGCGGAGCGAATCGCAGGGCTCACACCGATGCCCGACGCCCGCGTGTTCTTCACCTGCTCGGGATCGGAAGCCGTCGACACGGCGATGAAGCTCGCCCGTGGCGCTCACGTCCAGGCCGGGAATCCGCAGCGCACGCTGATCGTGTCGCGGGGCCGGGGTTATCACGGCACCGCCTGGGGCGGCACGAGCGCTCAGGGCATCGCGCTGAACCGAGAGGGCTGGGGTCCGCTCCTCGCCGAGGTGATCCAGATGCCAGGCGACGACATCGAAGCGATGGCGTCGTTGATGGCCGAGCGTGGCCACGAGATCGCCGCGGTCATCGCCGAGCCGATCCAGGGAGCCGGCGGGGTGTGGCCGCCGGTCGAGGGCTATCTCGAAGGGCTTCGCCGACTGTGCGATCAGCACGGCGCCTACCTGATCTTCGACGAGGTGATCTCGGGTTTCGGCCGCACCGGGAACTGGTTCGCCGCGGACACCTTCGGCGTGACTCCCGACATGACCACTTTCGCCAAGGGCGTCACGTCCGGATATCTGCCGCTGGGCGGCGTGATCATCGGCAGCAAGGTCCGTGATGGTCTCGAAGCGAACCCCGAGTTCTTTATGCGCCACGGCTTCACCTACTCCGGCCACGCGTCGGTCTGCGCCGCCGGTTTGGTCAACATCGACATCATCGAGCGCGAGGGGTTGGTCGCCAGGGCGACCCATGTAGGCGACCGTTTGTCGGCGGGGTTCCAAGCCCTCTCCGACGATGGATCGATCGCCGGATGCCGCGGACTGGGTGCCATCTGGGCGGTGCAGACTCGTGCGGATCAACTCGCAAAAGACGTGCACGATCAGATGTATGCCGACTCCGGCGTTGTTGTGCGCGCGATCGGCACGGACACGCTGGTGTTCTGCCCACCGCTGGTGATCACCGACGACCAGATCGACCGGATCATCGACGCGGTCGCCAAGGCGACGGTCGGCTGAGCGCCGCCGCATCACACGTTTTCGGAGGATCACTCGATATGGAAGTCCGTCTGCCCGACCGCGCCCGGGTTGTCATCATCGGTGGAGGCGTCGTCGGCACCAGCGTCGCGTACCACCTGGCTTGTCGGGGCTGGACCGATGTTGTGTTGCTCGAGGCCAACCAACTGACCTCAGGGACGACCTGGCACGCTGCCGGGCTGATCACGACCGGGCGGCCGACCTCGGCGATGCGCGAGGTCGTCAAACGCTCGATCGAGACATTTACGACGTTGGAAGCGGACACCGGGCTCTCGACCGGGTGGGAGCCGACGGGGACGATCCATCTGGCAACCAATGCCGAGCGGTGGGAGGAGCTCCTTCGCCAGGCGTCGGTGTCACAGCGCAACGAGATCGTGGTCGAGGTCGCCCATGTCGATCGCACGCTCGAGTTGTTCCCGTTGCTCAGCCCGACCGGCCTGGTCGGTTCGCTGTTCTACCCCGGCGACGGACGGGGAAATGCCACCGACACGACCATGTCGCTCGCCCGTGGGGCGCGCAACCGCGG
>JANNNL010000208.1:0-4413 GCA_031398525.1 Actinomycetes bacterium
CCCCGCTCGTCGCCGGGGTCAGTGTCTGGCGTCGACGGCAAGGAGTCACGGTGGCGAGCGGAGTCCGGCCACCGATCCTCCCGTTGTTCGTCGTGGGGTTCCTCATCACCATTGCGCTGCGCTCGACCGGCTGGATCTCGGCTCCCACCCTTGAGACGCTCAAGACGATCGAGCAGATTCTGCTGGCGATGGCACTGGTCGGGCTGGGAGCCGGAGTGCAATGGTCGAAGTTGCGCCGGGTCGGTGGTCGCCCGCTGATCCTTGCCCTGGCCAGCTGGGTGTTCATTGCCGCATTCTCGCTCGGCGGCGTGGCGCTCACCCACTGACCGTTGCCCGCTTCACGCGCCGCGGCGAACCTGACCGTGAGGGGTCGTCTATCCGGAGTTCCGGATCTAATTGTTGACAAACGCGATCGGGTTTGTCGAGAATAGGAGCCATGGCAGTTCTCTCGTACTCCACAGACCGCCAGCCGATCGCCCAGATGCGGGCGACCGAGTTCCGAGCCAACCGTGACGTGGCCGTGCTCGGCCTCCTCGTTGGAGCGACGGTGCTGCTCTTGACCGTCGGTCTGCCCGCCGGCGAGCGGGTGATTCCGTTGGCCGCGGTGGCTGCCATCGCCATCGGTTGGACCCGATCGTTTCGCGAAACGTGGTCGATCGGGCACGAGTGGATGACCTATCGCCGCTGGATTGCGACCCGGAGCGTCTCCATCGACGAGCTCACCAAGGTCGAACAGGTCACCGATGTCGACGACCGCGTCGACGCGATCGTGCTGGTGACGGTGTCGACACGACTTGGCGTTCCGATGCATGAGCTGAGAGACCATTCGGCGTTCTGCGAAGAACTCCGGGAGTTTCTCACCGCCGCCCGATCGGTGCCCGGGGCCGACGCGGCCATCTCGGTGCTGCCGTCGTAGCGCTCTCGACCATTTGGGGTGGTCGTGGTCACCACCGGCGGAGTTCGATGGTGATGATCGCGACGACGACCAACGTCGTCGCATAGCCGACGGACCGAATGACGAATGCCGGAGCGGTGATCGGTTGCCCGGCGCGGATGACCTTGGCCTGCCGGTGATATCGACGTGCCCCCTCCGCCCAAATCATCGCTCCCATCGCCAGCATTAGATATCCGATCGACGCACGAATCGTGAACAGCCCGCCACGGGCGAAGTAGCGGGTCACTGCGCACCCTGCGGCGGCCCACGACATTGCGGTCCGTTGCCAGGCGAGCCCGTTGCGTTCGAGAGCGAGGCTGTCGATGACGTCGCGATCGGACGCGCTCACCCCGTCGACAACAACGTGTACAGCGCGGCCGCGACGGCGACGACGGCCGTGACGATGGACACGAACATGGGGAGCGGCGACCTCGGCAGCGGGCGGCCTAAGCGTAAGGCGAGCTGTGATGCCGCCCAGTTTCCGTGGCTGAACAGCGCCAGCAGACCGCCAAGCACCATCAGGGCCAGACCTGCGATTTTTGGGCCGACGTTCGATCCCTCGGCCGGTTTCAGCACATGCGACACGGCCAGCCCGGCGACTACACAACCCAACGCCGTTCGATTCCAGGCCAGAAATGTGCGCTCGTTGGCGAAGGTGAAGCGAGCGTCGGGTTCGGTGCCCGGCAGTTCGTTCCGCCGCCACCATCGCTGCCGGACACCAGGCGCGGTCAGCGAGTCGTCGGCGCGACCGAATGACGAGCGACCAGCGGTGTCGACCATGAACAGCACGGTAGCCGAGCGTTCTGGGCCCCGCACTTCACCGCTCACCGCGACTCATGTCAGACCGACTACTCCACTCGCAATGGTGATGTACCGGACGCCCACGGGCAGAGTGGCCCACCGTTGGTAGCGCTGAGCATCCACCGTTCTCCGTGTTGCACCACAGAAAGTGAGCATTTCAGCATAAAGCGGTTAACTGACGGATCAATCGTCGATACATGAGGCAAAATTCAGGTACCGAGGTCGAAGTACAGGAGATTTCCAAGCATGATCGAGTCATGACCTTCTCGACATTCGGCGAGAAGTCCGGATTTTCGGCCCTCGGTCTGCGCATCGGAGCGATTCTCGCCGGGACGCTGCTGGTCACGTTCAGCCTGTACAGCGCGATAGCGACCGGCCGAACTCGTGAACGGGTTGCCAGCGACCACGTCCTGTCGACGGAGGCTCGTGAACACGCCGATGCGATCGGCGAGTACTTCGAGCGGGCGCGCATGATCAGCCTGGTCACGGCGCAGAATCCCGGCTTTGCGAATTTCTATCCGGTTGTCGGCGACCGGCTTGGCAAGGTCGCACGAGACGGAGCGGCCATTGTCGACGCCGCGGCCGCGTTGCGATACGTCGGCGATCTCTACCCGACCACTATTGAGGAAGTGTGTTTCATCGATCGCGGTGGCGGTGAAAACGCTCGATTGGTGCGGGGCGAGGCGGCGTCGATCGAGACACTGGCTACCGACGAGTCGACCAATGAGTTCTTTGCCCCGACTCTGCAACTCGGCCCGGGCAACGTCTACCAGAGCCGTCCCTACAGGTCCCCCGATACCGGGGAGTGGGTGATATCGAACTCCACCGTGATCGAGGACACCGATGGCTCGCGCCCTGCCTTGGTGCATTTCGAGGTGGTCTTCGACAGTTTCCGGGGAATGCCCGACGCCGACATCGACGAGATCGACTTGGCCTACCTCATCGTCGATGCCAGTAGCGGTGCCGTGATCAGCGACAGTCGCATCCCGCAACGGGCCGAGTCACCTCTTGGCATACCAGACGACACGAGGTTTGTTGCGCCGGCCACGTCGAAGAACACCACCGACACCGTGTCGGGCGACGGCTACCGTGCGGCAATGCGTCCGGTTCGAACACCCGACGGCAACCAGAACGACTGGCTGGTCGTCGTCGTCGGCGCATCCCCGAAACCGGGAGTGCTGGCTGGCGTCGGCCCCGGGGTCGTCTCGTCGCTGATCGCGGCAATGTGTCTCCTCGCCTTTGCCTTTGCCAGTTCGCGCCGGAACCGACGCCGACTGCAGATCGAGGCGACCACCGATCATCTGACTTCGCTGCCCAATCGGGCGATGTTTGCCCAACGGGCGGGCGTGGCGATCACCAACGACCGATCAACCGCAGTGATGCTCGTCGACCTCGACCGGTTCAAGCAGGTCAACGACACCCTCGGCCATCGCTACGGCGACGCTGTTCTCGTGGCAGTCGGGCCGCGGATCCTGTCGGTGATCAGTCATCACGACACCGTCGCTCGGCTCGGTGGCGACGAATTCGGCATCGTCGTCAGCGGAGTGTCGTCATCGACGGCCATTGCCATCGCCCGCCGGATTCAGGCGAAGCTCTGCGAGCCGTTCGGCGTGGACGACTTGTCACTCGAAGTCGAGGCCAGCATCGGCGTAGCGATCTCACCCGATCACGGCACCACCTTTGATCAGCTCCTCCAGCATGCCGATGTCGCCATGTATGCCGCGAAGTCGGCTCGCACTGGGGTCGAGTTGTACGACCTGAGCATCGATTCGAACAGCCGGTCCCGATTGTCGTTGCTCAGCGATGTTCGACGCGGTCTCGAACGGAACGAGTTTGAGCTCTTCTACCAGGCAAAACACGTCCTGACCGACGACTCCATCGCCGGTTACGAGGCGCTGCTCCGATGGCAGCACCCCACCCGCGGCCTGCTGTATCCGGTCGACTTCGTCGATGCCGTCGAGCAGTCATCACTGATCGAGCCGCTGACCGAGTGGATCATCGACGACGTCGTCGGCCATCTCGCCAAGAATTCCAACGGCTCGGCCCTGCCGATCTCGGCCAATGTGTCGGCGCGTTCCATCGCCCAGCCTGGATTCGCCGCGTTGATCGAGCACGCCCTGGTGCGTCATCGGGTAGCGCCGAGACTGCTGATCCTGGAGATTACCGAAACGGCGCTGATGCCCGACGGTGCCCACTCGCGGTCGAATCTGCAGCAGTTGGCCCGACTGGGCGTGGAGCTGTCTGTCGACGACTTCGGAACCGGATTTTCGTCGCTGGCATATCTGTCAGCCGTTGAACTTCACGAGCTGAAGATCGACCAGTCGTTCGTCCAGTCGTTGACCACCGAACCACGAGCCGCCGTGATCGTCACCTCGATCGTGCAACTCGGGCGCAATCTCGGGCTGCGTGTCGTCGCCGAAGGCGTCGAGAGCGCAACGACCCGCGACCGACTCGTCGAGATGGGCTGCCACCTCGCCCAGGGCTACTACTGGGGTCCGCCCAGGCCGCTGCGAACGGAACAGACGAGCGACGCTCGGACGTCGCCGACCGGTAGCCGATAGCACGCTGCGCCCAACTCGTTCAATCGAGTTGATCACGCGACACCACCGAGCAGGCGGCGGATTCAGGGCACGGGCAGCACTTTGCCGGGGTTCATCAGGTTGGTCGGGTCGAGGGTC
>JANNNL010000310.1:0-1018 GCA_031398525.1 Actinomycetes bacterium
CAACGGGTTGGCCCTCGGCGTGCGGATCTGCGGCGACGAGTTGATCGAGGGCGGCACGACGATCGACGACGCCGTCGAGGTCGCCAAGATGGTCGAGGCATCCGGGCAGGTCGACTACGTGAACACCTCGATCGGGGTGGCAACCGCGTCGCTGTTCATGATCGAGGCGTCGATGCACATCCCGCCTGGCTACGCAATGTTCATCCCCGCCGCGTTCCGCAAGGCGATCGATCTGCCGGTGGTTGGCGTCGGGCGGTTCAAGGATCCGCTGCAGGCCGAACGGGCCCTCGCCGTTGGTCACTGCGATCTGGTCGGCATCGTCCGCGGCCAGATCGCCGACGCCGACTTCGCCGCCAAGGCCCGTGCCGGGGCGACCGACGAGATCCGTCTCTGCCTGTCGTGCAACCAGGAATGCGTCGGCCGGATGGGCCTCAACCGCTGGCTCGGCTGCATCGAAAATCCCCGCACCGGCCGCGAATCTGAAGTCCCCGGCGTTGCCATCACCAAGAAGCCCAAGCACGTGATGATCGTTGGCGCGGGCCCGGCCGGGTTGCAGGCGGCGATCGCCGCGGCCCGCAATGGGCATCGGGTGACGGTGTACGAGAAGGAAGCTCAGGCCGGCGGGCAGGTGCGGTTGGCTGCGTCGGTGCCCAACCGGGCCGAGTTCGGCGACATGGTCCGCAACCAGCTCACCGAGTGCCGTCGACTCGGCGTGATGGTTGAATGCGGCGTTGGAGTATGGCCTGGGTTTGTCACCGAGAAGGCCCCCGACCACGTGATTGTCGCAACGGGGGCCGAGGCATCACGGCCGTGGTGGGCACCGCCGGAGGCGGCCCAGGTCTGCGACGTGCGCGATGTGCTCACGGGCGCGGCGACCCCAGAGGGCGACGTGGTCGTGATCGACGAGATCGGCTTTCATCACGCCACCTCGGTCGCTGAACTCCTCGCTGACCGCGGGTGTCGGGTCGAGGTGGTCACCAACGGCATGGTCGTCGGCCAAGACCTCGGCATCACCCTC
>JANNNL010000353.1:0-7410 GCA_031398525.1 Actinomycetes bacterium
CACGACCAGCGCTTCCCACGCCGTCAGAAACACCTCGGGAATCGCCGCACCGTAGACCACCGCGACCGAGGGTGGTACCGCCATCACCTGACGTTCGTGGATCGCCACCCGCTCGGCGTAGCAGCCACCGGCGTCGATGCCCATCACCTGGTCGCCGACCTTCCACAACGACGCTCGGCTTCCCAGCGCGACCACCGTGCCGGCCATTTCGAGCCCCGGAATCTCTAGCGCGGCGGGACGTGGATTGGGATACAAGCCCATCCGCTGCATCAGGTCGGCTCGGTTGAGCGCGGTCGAGCGGACGGCGACCACCACATCCTCGGGACCCGCAACCGGGTCGGGGACCTCCTCGATCGTCAGAACCTCAGGGTCGCCGTAGGAACGCAACACAACTGAACGCATGCACCCAGTGTCGCAGAATCGAGATCAAGCCCACTCCCCGAGGCTAAGCCGACAGCTACCCAGCGCTCAGCACTCGCACGACCCCGGCGACCGGATCGACCTCGACTTCGGCTCCGTCAGGAATGTCGGTCAGGGCCGAGCGAGCCCCGACCACCGCGGGAATGCCCAGCTCACGAGCGATCACCGCGGCGTGACTGAGCGGACCGCCGTCGGCGGTGACCACCGCGCCGGCCAGTGAGAGCACCAGGTTGTAGGCCGGCGTCGTGCACGGAACGACCAGGACATCGCCGGGTTCCAGGCGGTCAAGTGCCTCTTCGGGAGTATTCGCCCGGCACGCCCGCCCCCGATAAGTGACGGTCCCCACGCCCGAGCCGCTGAGGCCGTCGGCGCTCGCCTTGCCGTCCATCCCCAACTGCTCGACGACGATCTGCACCATGCCAACCAACGTCGGTAACACCCCAGGCAACACATGGGTCGGCGGAGCCACCTCGGCCGGTCCGAGGAGATCGGGCGCATCTGCCATCCGTTGCGTCCACCGACTCGCCCGGCGATCGGCCAGCTCACCCTCACGGAACCGCGACGCCTTTCCAAACAGGGCCGGGCCGATCTCGTCGATGCGCAACTCCAGGCCGTCAATGGCATCGGCAGCCTGACCGGCGGCAACCAGCCGACGGCCGAGCTCCAGCAGGGCGTAGCGCAGCAGCCCGAGTGGCCACTCGGCAGTGGTCGGGCCGTTGTCATCGCGCAGGTTCATCGCCGCTCGAGCTTCGGTGATCACCTCATCGAACGTCGCTCGGTCCGCAGCCGGGACCCGGGCGCGCACGACCCCGATTCGGTCGCTGATCTCGGTGCCAACATCGCGCGGCGCCGCATTGAGGATCGACGCCAAGACCAGGTCGGGAACCTCGCCCAAGGTGACACCGTCGACGTCGTACCGGCTGAACAGCATCGATCCGCGATACCGCAGATACTCGTCGAGGTCGGCGCTGACCTGGGGCGAGATCGCCCGTAGCTCCTCGATCGTGGTCGGCACCGTTGTACTGGCCTCGACCTGGCTGCGGATGGCCGCCAACCGTCGCGCCGGTTCCGACGTCGACGGAGAGGCCCCCTCCAACAAGGGAATCACCTCGCGCGGCTCCAGGCCCCAGCCGCGGCATTCGTAGAGGAATCTGCCGATCGGGCCGAGATCGTAGCCATGCATCCAGAAGTGATGCTCCCAGTACCTCACGCAATGATCAAAGACCCGACGGACGTGATCGACCAGCTCGACGTCGGTCAACGACCGCAGATCGACGTCTTGCAACACCAGATTGGATTGCTCGACGGCCTCCCGGCCCCCATGCTCCCAGTCGTGAATGACCGTGCGCCACGGCCGCTCCGCTAGCACCCTGGCGGCAGTGCGAGCCCGGCGGCGGAACTCGGGATGCAGCCGCGACACCAGTTTGATGAGCGGCAGCGGCGGCAGACGGGTTGCTGGCTTGTCGGGCGCGATCAGCGGGCGCAGCCTCGTGTACATGAACCCGTTGACAAAGCGCAGGTCGAGCGTGTCCAGCGGCGCGCCGAGTTCGGCGAAAACTCGCCGCATTCCCGGCGACATCGACCGACTCATCAACTCCTGCACTATCGGCGTCGATCCGCCCGGCAGATGCGATCGATCGAGCGCCCACTGACCAGGACCAGGAGCCACAAATGTCGGCTGAGTCATGTGCCGAGCATCGCGCAATCTCGATCACGAAGACACGGGTTGTTCGTCACTCCCTCGGTGTGATGGTGCGCAGCCGATCAAGCTCGGCCCCCAACTGCCGTGCTCTCTCCTGTGCCGCCGTGGCCCGGGTCAACGCCTGCGGAGCACTGGCTTCGGCTCGTGCCGTGCTGGCTTCGAGCTCCGCGATCAGCCGAGCCTCGTCGGTGGAGCTAAGCCAGATGCGCCCCGTTGGGCCGGACCGTTGGTGTTGCGCATCCACACTTCGAGACCACCCGAGTCGGGATCGAAGACCCAGTACTCATCGACGCCGTGCTGCTGGCCCTCGACCGGATACCAGAAGCAATCGCCACCGACCAGCATCATGGGATCGTCGGCGTACTGGCGATCAAACCCATTGATCAACATTCGAATGATTTGCCCTTGATGCATGTTCTCCGACATCGGCTTCCCGTCACTCTCCGGGTAGACGACATCCATCGGCGCGAAGCTGCTCATCGACATCACCGTACCTCCTTCCCGTTGTGTGGTTCCGGGGGAAGCCGATACGGACGACGTTACGCAACGCCTGTGCCAGAGTTTCGCCGCTGGCCCGACACGACGGCTGCGATGCTGGTCGCAACCGCATAACGTCGGGTCTATGCCGTTCACCCACGTCGTCGATGCCGCCGAACTCGCCACGCTCTACCGCCCGCCGTCGACGCTGGTGATCAACAAGTCGCATCCGACGATCGACGCTGCGACCGCGGCGTTCATCGGCCAATCGACGTTCGCGATCGTGTCGACCTCAGCCTCCAACGGCACGCTCGATGCGTCGCCTCGCGGCGGCGAGCCCGGCTTTGTGCAGGTCATCGACGAGCATCGATTAGCGATCGCCGACTTGGGTGGCAACAACCGACTTGATTCCATCCGCAACGTGGTCGACACCGGGCAGATCGGGGTGCTGTTCATCGTCGTCGGCCGAACCGAAACCGTCCGGGTCAACGGCACCGCCTGTGTGACGACCGACCCGACGGTTCTCGACGCGTTTCCATCGACATTCCGACGGCCGAAAGCAGCAATCGGCATCGACGTGGTCGAGACGTTCATCCACTGCGCAAAGGCCTTCCAGCGCGGCCGTGTCTGGGACCCCGAGATGTGGGCGGGAAACGCCGCCGCACCCGACGCCGTCGACATCATCCTGTGCCAATCCCTCGTCGACGGCGATCACGCCGACCTGCGCCGCTTGTTCGACGTGGGTTACGCCCAAGACCTCGCCGAAGAGTTGCCTGACCGGTGATCTGGGGAGTGCGGTAGCGCTCCATGCGCCAGCGCGCTCCAATTTGGTGTCCGCTGGCGTTCGTTGCGGGCGCGGCTATCGATGATGGCGACGAGTCGGGGCTAGATACCGACGAGTCTCAGGACCGCGTCGAGGCCTCGTGGAGTGCCGCTCGGGACCGCGGGGAGGAGCAGCGTACGGATGCCCTCGGTAACGCCGAAGCCGTCGTTGGCATGGTTGTCACCGACCATCAGGGCGTCGACCGGGTCGAGCTGTAGGGCACGCAACGCAATACGGAAGAGTTCCCGTTCAGCCTTCAGCACGCCGTGCTCCCCGGACAGGAAGAACTCCTCGACCAGATACCCGATGCCATAGTGATCGAAGATGGGCCGCAGATCGAACGGGACGTCGCTGACGACCGCCACCCGGATACCCGCGTCGGCGAGCGCGGTCAGCACGTCGACCGCGTCGACGAACGGCGACCAGCCGGCCGCGGTCGTCTCGAACGCCCAGAGTGCCTCGGGCAGACCCGGGCATCGCGCCTCGAATGCTTCCCACAGCGCTAACCAGCAGTCGCGATGCACGGCCAAGGATTTGTCACGACCCTTGGCGAGCTCCTCGGCAGTACGCGACCGGGTCAACGCATCGGCGTGAAGATTTCGGGCGTCCGTTGCCGACACGGGGGACCCATGTTCGACCGACCACGACACGATGAAATCGATGGAACCGGCGGTGTCGAACAGGGTATGACCCCAGTCGAACAAGACCGCCTTGATCGGACGCAAGCCAGACCTGCTCAGGCCATCTTGGCTTGCAGGCGCCGATCGAGAGCGTCGAGGAAGTCTTCGGTGTGCAGGTACGGGGCGTCCTTAGCGATGAGAATGGCCAGGTCCTTGGTCATTTCTCCGGCCTCGACGGCCTCGATGCAGACCTTCTCGATCAGCTCGGCAAACTCGGTCACCTTCGGGGTGCCGTCCATCTGACCGCGGTACGAGAGGCCCTGGGTCCAGGCGTAGATCGAAGCGATCGGGTTGGTCGAGGTCTTGTTGCCCTTTTGGTGCTCGCGGTAGTGGCGGGTCACTGTGCCGTGAGCCGCCTCGGCCTCGACGGTTTTGCCGTCGGGAGTCATCAACACCGAAGTCATCAGGCCGAGCGAGCCAAAGCCCTGGGCGACCGTGTCGGACTGCACGTCGCCGTCGTAGTTCTTGCATGCCCAGACGTAGCCGCCCTCCCACTTCATCGCGCAGGCGACCATGTCGTCGATCAGGCGATGCTCGTAGGTGAGGCCCGCCGCGTCCATCTCGGTCTTGAACTCGGTCTGATAGTCGTCTTCGAAGATGTCCTTGAACGAACCGTCGTACGCCTTGAGGATGGTGTTCTTGGTCGACATGTATACCGGCATGTCGCGCTGCAGGCCGTAACGCAGCGAGGCGCGGGCGAAGTCGCGGATCGAGTCGTTGTAGTTGTACATGCCCATGATCACGCCGCCGTCGTCGCCGAAGTCTGCGACCTTCATCTCGACCGGCTCGCTGCCATCGGTCGGGGTGTATGTCATCGTGACGGTGCCGGCGCCGGGCACTTTGTAGTCGGTGGCCTTGTACTGATCGCCATGGGCATGACGGCCGATGACGATCGGCTTGGTCCACCCCGGGACCAGGCGGGGGATGTTCGAGATCACGATCGGCTCGCGGAAGATGACGCCGCCGAGGATGTTGCGGATCGTACCGTTGGGCGACTTCCACATCTTCTTCAGGCCGAACTCCTCGACGCGCTGCTCATCGGGGGTGATGGTGGCGCACTTGACGGCGACCCCATGCTTCTTGGTGGCGTTGGCCGAATCGATCGTCACCTGGTCGTCGGTGGCGTCACGATGCTCGATGCCGAGGTCGTAGTAGTCGAGCTCGATGTCCAGGTACGGCAAAATCAGCTTGTCCTTGATGAACTGCCAGATGATCCGCGTCATCTCGTCGCCGTCCATCTCGACAACGGGGTTTTCAACCTTGATCTTCGCCATGGCGCGCGTACCTTCCAAAGAAACCGTGAGTTGGCCCAGCCGGGAGGGCGCCAACTTGTATGGGACTTGTACAGCGTAGCGCGTGCCCCCGGTACCGACCAGACCATCCGCCGACCAACCGCCCAGGCGGGCATGGCAAACTGCGGCGATGCCATACGACCCCGGTGACCTGCGCTCCCAACTGGCCACATCACCCGCTGCTTCGGCAGCACCGGCGGGCGTCGCCTCGCATTGCGTCGGTTTGCGCGCCAACCCAACGTTGATCTCGGCGGCAGGCTCCCGCCACTGGGTCGTGCGAAGCCGGACGTGCGTGGTGGTCTTTTCCGAACTGGTGGCAGGCGATGCGGTCGAACGCAACGATCAACCCGACGAGTACATGGCCCTGTTCACCGACGACGGCGCGGCCGCCATCGTCACGGCCGGGACCGACGAGCGCTCGATCACGGGCGAGACGTTGGCCGTTGTGCCGCCAGGCCGCAGCCGAATCATGGCGACCAACGACACAACTGTCGTTCGGATCTTCTCCAACGAATCGGGCGATCTGTGCGCCGAGGCCAGCAACGCCGCCCACTTCGTCGCCGACGACCCGACGGTCGCACCCTTCGCTCCATGGCCCGTAGCGACCGATGGCGATGGCCTGCGGGTCTATCCAATGGCCGATGTTCCCACCGACGCCGAGCGGTTCGGGCGGCTGTTCCGCTGCTCGACCGTCATGGTCAACTGGTTTCTCCCGGTCGACGGACCCCGGGACCCCGCCAAGCTCTCACCGCACCACCACGACGACTTCGAGCAGCTCTCGCTGCAGATGCAGGGTGACTACGTCCATCATCTGCGTACGGCATGGACACCCGACATGGCCGACTGGCGCGACGACGAACACCTTGCCGTATCGAGCCCCGCGTTGACCGTGATCACGCCCCCGACCGTCCACACCAGCCAGGCCGTCGGTGATCACGCCCACGAGTTGATCGACATCTTCTGCCCGCCCCGTATCGACTTCTCACTCCGTCCCGGCTGGATTCTCAACGCCGACGAATACCCGATGCCCGGCTGAGCTGCAGCGCCGCCTGGGTTGCTTGCGGCTGACGGAGGAACTCCTCCCGCCTCGTAACATCGGCCGATGGCTGTTGAGGGAAGTCGGGCACTGGTGTTGGGTGGCGGCGGGGTGGTCGGCATTGCCTGGGAGACCGGAGTGCTCGCCGGGCTCCGAGCGGCCGGGACCGATGTCACCAATGCCGACTTGTTCGTCGGTACCTCGGCCGGGTCGACGGTTGGGGCCCAGGTGGCCAGCGGACGCGACCTCGACGAATTGCTCGCCCTCCAACTTGGCCCGTCGGACGGTCTGATGGAGGCGCTGTCGGCCGAGATCGACTTCGGCGGCATCCTCGAGCTGTTCGGTTGGCTCGCCGAGCAGACGCAGATGGGAGCGGATCAACTCCGCGAGATCGGGAGCCGAGCGCTCGCCGCCCGCACTCCCAGCGAGCACGCCCGTCTTGCGATGGTGGCCACCAGGCTCGGCGTCACCGAGTGGCCCGACAAGGAGCTGCGCGTCACGGCGATCGATTGCGAGACCGGCGAGTTCGTTTGGTGGGACGCCGCGGGCGCCGCCTCCCTGGTCGAGGCTGTTGCATCGAGCAGCGCGGTGCCGACCATGTTTGCGCCGGTCACCATCGCCGGGCGCCGCTACTTCGACGGCGGGTTCAGATCGACCACCTGCGCTGGCCTCGCGGTCGGCTTCGAACGCGTGGTGATCGTCGCCCCGATCGTGCCACCCGCCGATGGCTTCGGCGCCCTAATCGCCGCGCAAATCGACACCGAAGTCAAGGCCATCGAGGCGGCGGGCGGCCAAGCCCTCCGCATCCACCCCGACGCCGAAGCCCTCGACGCCTTCGGCCCCAACCTGATGGACCCCGCCCGCCGGAGCGCCGCCGCCGACGCCGGCCTCTGTCAGGGCCGCTCCCACGCCGCCGCAGTCGCCACCCTCTGGGGCTAGCGGCAATACCGTTAAGTTAAGGTGACAGTGGTGTAGTTTGG
>JANNNL010000390.1:0-5497 GCA_031398525.1 Actinomycetes bacterium
GGGCGGGCTCCTGGCCCGAGCGTCGAAACGTTACCAGCGTTGGCAAACCGCACGGATGTTAGATCCAATAGATTGAAGATAAGAATGCGATAATCTGTCGTTATGACCGATCTGCCGACCGTTCGTCAGCTTGAGTACATGGTCGCCGTCGATGAACACCGACACTTCGGTCGGGCGGCCGAGGCATTGAACGTTTCGCAACCCGGCCTGTCGGCACAGGTCCGGGAGCTTGAGCGACGTCTCGGCGTGGTCCTGTTCGAGCGGGGCCGATCGACGACGCGGCCGACGCCGGCTGGTCGCGACCTGCTCGACCGCGCCCGTCGGATCATCCGCGACGTCAGCGATCTCTCGGTCGCCGCGACCTTGCACGCGGGGGACCTGCGCGGCGTGCTGCGGGTCGCGGCGATACCGACCATCGCCCCGTACCTCCTCCCCGCGATCGCCCAGTTCTTCCATCGCCAGTGGCCACACGCAGAACTCGAACTGGAAGAACTCCGCACGACCGCGCTCGTCGACGCAATCGAACGCGGTGACGCCGACATCGGGCTCATCGCAACTCCGGTCGAGACGCGAACACTGCACGTCGAAGATCTGGTGTTCGAACGCTTTCATCTCGCCATCGCCACCGATCACAAGTTCGCCGACGATCAACCGATCTCCGTGTCGACGATCGGAACGTTTCGACTCCTGCTCCTCGAGGAAGGCCATTGCTTGCGTGACCATGCACTCGCGGCCTGTCAAACCGTGGCCAACATCGAGCACCGCGAGGTGCGAAAAGTCGGACTGTCGGTGCTGGCTCAAATGGTGGCGACCGGTAACGCAGCAACGCTGCTGCCGGAATTCGCCCTCCCGGCCGAAGCCCGGCCGGGATCGGGGATCGCCACCCGTCCCTTCCGCGAGCCGACGGTCGGACGAACGCTCTCGCTCGCGTGGCGGCCGACAGATCCGCGAGCGAAGCTTTTCGGGGAGACCGGCGCAGCGATTCGACTCGAACTCGAATCACGACAAGCAAAGTTGCCATCCCACAGGCTGCATCCAGACCGACCCTCGCCGCCTGTGCCGGTGTTAGCGGGGCTTCCGACCCGCCATCGGTGATGGCACAACTCGGTGACGCCGAGCCGCGGACTGCCGCCGACGAGGCCTGACCACACCGCTCGGCAAGCTCGGGCCTACGCACGCAGAGCGGGAAGTACAACTTTGCCGAACAGGGCCAAGGCGGCGGCCGGGCTTGGGCCCATTGGCGGACCGAAGGAGAGGTGGCGGACGCCTTGGCTGATCATCTCCCGACATTGGTCGATGACGTCGTTGACGCCACCGACAATCCCGAGTTGGAGCATCCGTGCCGAGACCGCGTGCACCGCATCGTCGGACCGACCGGCGGCGATCAGCGCGGTGACGTGAGTGAACTCATCGGGGTCTTGGCCTGCGGCAGCGAGGGCGTCGGTCGACAACGAGCCGGCGTAGCGGGAGATCTGGACGGCCATCGCCCGTTGAGCCTGATCGCGATCCTCGTCGACCGAACACCACAGGCAGGCGGCAACATCCAGGTCATCGATCGACCGCCCTGCAGCATCCGCTCCGGCTGCGATCTGGGCCACGACGTGGTGGAACTGCCCCGGTGGCAGGCAGAGGGCGAGGGCACCGTCGGCGAACCGGCCGGTCATGTGCAACATCTTGGGCCCCATCGCCCCGACGTAGATCGGAGTCGGTCGGGGTGCTTGCAACACGGCCCGCTCGGTGTAGGCCGAGTCGAGGCCCTCGACGTTGGTCGGCGATTCGCCGGCGAGCAGCGCGCGGATCGTCGTGATCGCCTGTCTGGTCCGCGGGACGGGGCGGATGGGAGTGATTCCGGCCCAACTGAAGAACACGTCCGAGCCCGCGCCGAGCCCGAGCAGGAACCGGCCGCCCGACAGCTCCTGCAGACTGGATGCGGCCATCGCGATCTGCACCGGATGCAGCGTGACCGGGTCGAGGACACCGGAGCCGAACTTGATCCGACTGGTCAGCGCGGCGATCGCCGACAGACCGACGAGGCCCGATTGCCCGAAGAGATCGTTCGACACCCACACCTGGTCAAATCCCGCCATCTCCAAGGCGACTGCCTCGTTGACCAGGGCCCGAATCCCACCCTTCGACCCGATGCGGGCGCTGAAGGTCAGCTCGCCACTCACGATTCCGCTCCGGTCGGTGGCACTCGTTCGAGACGGATGTACAGGGCTTCGGGCGGATCGGGGCAGGCCACCAGCGGGCGGTGCTCAAGCCAGGCGTCGTCGCGGGCCAAGTGGCCATTGAGCAGGGGAACGATCGAGGCGAGGGCGTAGAAGCAGAACGACTGACCGGTGGGCAGCGACAGTTGGCTGTCGCGCACCTCGAACGTGTCGCCGACGCGCAGACCGCAGGCGGAGTAGTTCATCGACTCGACGGTACCGCGGATGCAGTTGGTCATTTCACTTCTCGACGATGCGTTCGAGGCGCATGACGACGTTCTCCGACGGATCGGGGCAGGCAATGTACGGCTTGCGCTCCAACCAGTCGCCGGGGTCGAGGTCGCCCATCTTCATCGCTAGCACCGGGAACACCGCGGCCATCGCGTACACGCAGAACGACGAACCCGCGGGCAACGTCAGGCTCGATCCGTCCACCTCGAATGAGTCGCCGACGTTCATCCCACAGCGTGGTTGGTCGACGCGACTGACGGTGACGCGGACGCGGCTGGTCACTGGTCCACACCGGTGATGACACGGGCCGCGCAGCCGACCCCAATCGACGCGGCGATGACCTCGGGCGCGTCGACGTCGAGCAGCATCACCGAGTACTCGTGGCCGTATCGCTCGAGGAAGTCGACCACATCTGCCGCTCTCGCGTGCGGCTCACCGGGTCGTGGCTGCAGGCAACACAGCCGGCGGTCCGCCGACATTCCGTGGGCTTCGATGGCCCGCGCCGCGGCGGCAATTGAGCGCCGCCAGACACCACTTTGGAGTGCAGTAGCGATCAGAGCGCGACGACGCGCCACATTGGCGTCGGGTGGCGAGGTCAACGGGGCGACGAGGATACCGAGCCGGTGCCCGGCCGGGCAGTACTCGGCATCGAGGAACGCAGCGAGATCGGGATGCGTCAGGATTGCCACTTGGCGACCAGTCGATCGGCGGCACCGCCATTGCTGGTGAGCGCAGCGAGGCCGAGATCTGAGAAGGCATCTCGCTTGGTGCCGACGTGGGTGAGCGCGGTCTGGGCGTCGCGCACGATGCGGTTCAACGGATGGGAGTCCATCACCGAGCGAGACCCGCAGATCTCCGTGACGTTGTCGAGCACCCGGCGGAGCAAATCGCCGGCCATCGCCGAGACCGAGCGCTCCTCGGCCAACTCGGCGTCATTCAACGTCGCAGCGGGATCACCGAACACCACGTCGTCGTAATGCGTGGCCACCTCGACGATCGCAGACTCCATCGCGTGAGCACAGGCCAGACCCTCGCCATAGAGCCGAGCGCTCACCGAATCGACGCGGGCTCGATGCCGTAACGCCTGGTCCGCGACATCAAGCGCGCCGCGGGCGATTCCCGGGTAGATGCCCATCAGCGAGAAGAACAACAGCTCGACATGCCGATTGAGCGGGTCGTGGAATGTGCCGGGACCGGCGTAGCGATCGAAGGTGTGCCCCGACGGAACGAATACCTGCCCCCGCACGGCATACGACGTGCTGCCGCTCCCGCGCAACCCGAGGGTCTGCCAGTTGTCGAGCGTCTTCACGTCCGCCGTCGGCAACCACACCCCGCGCACGTGATGCTGACCACTCGGGCCGATCACGGGTTCGCCATCGGCGTAGACGTAGCAGCCGCCGATGATGTGGTCCGAGGAGTAGATGCCACTCCCCCAGTCCCATTCGCCGCTGACCAAATACCCGCCGTCGACGACATCGGCCCGGCCCCTCGGCCAGAACGAACCGCAGGTCGGCAGGTCGAGGGTCGGATATAACTCGCCGAATGCAAGATCGTCGAGCCGGCTGGCGTAGAAGCCGGTGCCGGCCAGCACCGCAACGTTCCATCCGACCGAAGCATCGACGCGAGCGATCGCCGCAACGACGCGGGTCTGGTCGGCCAAAGTTACCTCGGGACCCCCGACCCGCCGGGGAAACCCCATGCGGAACAACCCAGCCGCCCGCAACGCCTCGACCAGCGTCGGCGTCAACCGCCCGAGGCGCTCGGTCTCGTCCGCCTCCGCCCGAATCAACTCGCGCAGCGCCAATGCATTCCGACCGATCGATTCACCATCGATCGGCAACTCCAGATCAGGCCGTTCGCCAACCGGACGCAGCGTGTTCATCGCTTCAGTCTCCCGCGCGTGCGCCAGCGCACGCCACCCCCGGGTCGCCGGCTCATGCTGGCTTGACGGCCTGGAGAGTGTAGGTGTGGGGGACGCGCTCGGGGCGGTCGGCGACTTGCCATTCACCGCCGCCGATATCGATCATCGTGGGAAGCATTTTCCACGGCAGCGAGGTGTGCTCGGCAAAGCCGGTGAGAGCGAGACCGGCGTCGAGCAGGGCTTGGACGGTTTCGGCGAGGCCATGGTTCCACTCGTGGGTGGCGGTCGCCGTGAACCGTTGCTCGGTCTCGACATATGTGCCGTCATCGCCCGGAAACGTTGTGCCGGCATCTTCGAAGTACGAGTAGACGCTGGCGAGCGAGCCGTCGTCGTCGTCGCCCACCGTGTACATCGCCGGGTGTCCTTCCCGGATGAACAGTCGGCCGCCGGGCCGGAGGAGCGCGCTGACCACCAGAGCCCAACGCCGGATGTCGGGCAACCAACTCAATGCCCCGATACCGGTGTAGACCAGGTCATATGTATCCCCCAGGGTTTCGGGGGCGGCGTAGAGGTCGCCGTGCACCCAGCGCGCGTCAATTCCACATCGCAACGCCAACGCGGCGGCCTGCTCGAGCGCCGCTGGTGACCAGTCGAGGCCCGTGATCGTGCGGGCGCCGAGCCGGGCCAGCGAGATCGTGTCGGAACCGATGTGACACTGCAGGTGGACAACGTCGAGCCCGTCAAGTCGCCCCAGCCGAGGAAGATCGAACGTGACCACTTCGGACAACGCCGTTGGATCGGCGATCAACCGGTCGAGTTGGTAGCCGGGCGAACGGGCATGTGCCGCGGCCCGCTGCTCCCAGAAGGCGAGGTTGAGCGAGGCGGCGTCGGGTGAGTCGGGATGGTCCACGGCGACGAGTCTTACCACGGCCTGCCAAGCTGGCGGGATGAAATTGAACCTGTCTGCCGACGAGGTGCTCTCGACCACCCGCTCGGTCCGCAAGCGACTCGACTTCGACCGCCCGGTCGAGCGCGAGGTGATCATTGAGTGCCTCGAACTCGCCCTGCAGGCACCCACCGGTTCCAACAGCCAGGGCTGGCAGTGGATGTTCGTCACCGATCCGGCCAAGAAACTGGCGTTGCGCGACATGTACAAGAAGCACTTCGACGAGTACACCAAGTACTCGCGCGAATGGCC
>JANNNL010000429.1:0-9993 GCA_031398525.1 Actinomycetes bacterium
CGGCTACGCAACTCAGTGACCGAATGCTGGGTGGGCTTGGTCTTCTGCTCCCCCGACGGCCCGATGTACGGCACGAGCGTCATGTGCAGGTAGCAGACGTTGTCGCGCCCGGCGTCCTTGCGGAACTGGCGGATGGCTTCGAGGAATGGAAGGATCTCGATGTCGCCAACGGTGCCACCGACTTCGGTGATCACGACATCAACGTCCTGCTCGGCAATGCGACGAATACGCCGCTTGATCTCGTCGGTGATATGCGGAATCACCTGCACGGTCTTGCCCAGGTAGTCACCCCGACGCTCCGCCGCGAGCACCGCTTGATAGATAGAACCGGTGGTCGCGTTCGACGACTTGGTCAGCGCCTCGTCGATGTAACGCTCGTAATGTCCCAGGTCAAGGTCCGTTTCTCCTCCATCGTCGGTCACGAAGACCTCGCCGTGTTCGAACGGGTTCATCGTGCCGGGATCCACGTTGATGTACGGGTCGAGCTTCTGCATCGTCACCCGCAAACCCCGGAGTTTCAGCAGCCTCCCGAGCGACGAAGCGGTGAGCCCCTTGCCGAGCGAACTGGCGACCCCTCCGGTCACGAAGATGTGCTTCGGACCGCTTGTCTGTGCCACTGCTGGGCTCCCGTCAATCGACAACATGACGGAATCACAGCGTACGCCGTACCCACCATGAAAGGCGCGGATGGTGACCGACGACTACCGATTCCGTCCGGCACCAGCCGAGCGAAGGAGCTCCTGGGCATGTTCGAGCGCGGCTTGACTATCGGCACGGCCGGCGAGCATCCGCGAGATCTCCTCGATGCGGCGGTCGCCCGTGACCACCTCGGCGAATGCTTGGGTCCGCCCGGCAGTCGTGGACTTACTCACCACGATCTGGGTGTCAGCCTGGGCGGCTACCTGCGGCAAGTGGGTGACGACGAGCACTTGGTGGCGTTCGCCGAGCCTGGCCAGTGCCTCGCCGACCGCCAACGCCGCCGCCCCACCGACGCCGGCGTCCACCTCATCGAACACCAACGTGTCGGGGGCCTCGGTGAGCACCAACCGCAACGCCAACATGCTGCGGGCCAGCTCCCCGCCCGACGCGACCCGCGCCAGCGGCAGCGCCGGTTCTCCCGCGTTCGCCCCAAGCAGAAATGTCACCTCGTCGCCCGGATCCGACCCGACAGTGATCTCGATACGCGCCTTGGCCATGGCAAGTTCGTGCAGGTGGCCGGCCACTTTTGCCGCCAGCTTCGGGGCTGCGGCCCGCCGTGCCTGGCCGACAGTCGCCGCGGCCCGGTGGAGTTCCCGCTCGGCGGCCAACTTCTCCGCGTCGAGAGTGGCGGCGCGCTTTTCGATGGCCATCAACCCGTCGAGACGATGGGTGGCCTCGACGAGGTACGACTGCATCTCGACCACCGTCTCGCCGTACTTTCGCGACAGATCACGCAGTTGCTGGCGGCGTGAGCGCACTACGGCCAGCCGCTCCGGGTCCTCTTCGATTGACTCGGCCCGCTGACGTAACTCGCCAACGGCATCGGCCAGTTCCGTCGCCAGCGCCCGCAAGCGCGCCGCGTCATCGGCGAAGGGAGCCCGGGCACCCAGTGCGGTGATCGCGTGCCCCAGCGAGTCAAGCGTCCCGTCCTCGTCACTCAAACCCGCCAGTGACCGCTCGGCGGCCTCGCGATGGGCGACTGCCCCCGCAAGCAGCGACTCAGCCGCTTCGAGGACTTCCTCCTCGTCGGGGTCGGTCAAGCCGGCAGCATCGAGCTCGCCAACTTGAAACCGAACCAGGTCGAGTTCGCGCGCCCGCGCCCGTTCGTCGCCACCCAGGGCGGCCTGCATCGCCTCGACCTCGGTGAGCACGGCCCGGGCCGCTCGCAGGGGCCGCAGATCGATCCGACCGAAGTGATCGAGGGCAGCCCGTTGTGCCCCCGCACCCAACAGGCTCTGATGAGCGTGTTGGCCGTGCAGGTCGACCAGCCGCGTCCCCTCCTCCGCCAGCGTCGACACCGTCGCCAATCGCCCATTGACGTAGGCCCGCGACCTCCCGTCCGCCGGGATCACGCGAGCCAGCACCAACTCGTCGTCATCGACCACGAACCGACCCTCGACACGCGCCTCGGGGGCCCCCGGACGTACCAGCGACCCATCGGAACGGCCGCCGACCAACAGGTTGATGGCCTCGACCAGCATGGTCTTGCCCGCTCCGGTCTCCCCGCTGAGCACGGTGAGCCCCGGGCCAAGCACCAAATCAAGCCCGGCGATGACGCCTAGGTGTTCGATATGCAGTTCTGTCAGCACGATGCTTTCCCCCTGTTGGGCAGCGACGAGGGCAATGCCCTAGCGGTCGGCCAGCCCGAATTTCGCCTTGAGGATCTGGTGGAAGCGGCGACGGCCGAATCTCACGAACATGGCTGCCTCGGCGGCAGCGAGGCAGCGGACGGTATCGCCTTCGACGAGACTTGCCACCTTGCGTCCGTCCACCGCCAAGTCAACGGGACGGTGTCCCAAAACCTCCACCTCGTCGGCCTGGTCGGGATCGAGCACCAGCGAGCGATCGAAGAGCATGTGCGGTGACTCCGGCGTGAGCACCATCGCCCGGTGGGTCGGCGAAACGATCGGACCGCGAGCCGACAACGAGTACGCCGTCGATCCCGTCGGCGTGGCGATGATCAGACCGTCGGCGGCATAGGTGGTAAACGGTGCACCCTCGATACCGACCTGCAGCCGTACCGTGTGGCCGGATTCATGCTTCTCGAGCACCGCTTCGTTCAGCGATCTCCACGTCGTTGCTCGGCCTCGATCGTGACCGACCCGATCAACGCTGACCGCCAGCATCATCCGCTGCTCGATCTCGAAGTCGCCGGCGGCGAATCGTTCCAAGGCGATAGGCATCATGGGAGGTTCGACCTCGGTCAGATAGCCCATCATGCCAACGTTGACCCCGATGACCGGCGACGGGGCTCCATCGAGGAGCTGGAACGTGCGCAACATCGTGCCGTCACCCCCGAGGCTGAGCACTAGGTCGGCCGTCCCAGGCCGCGTCTCGGCGGCAAGCTGCTCCAAACCCAGCGCCTGGGCGTCTTGCGGGGTCATCCAGGTTCGATGCCCGCGGACCTCCAACCAGGAGCAGGCCTCCTCGGCCAGAGTGACCGCCTCAGGGCGTTGATGGTGGGCGACGATCAGGACGTCCATGTCAACCGATCCCCCGGCGCTCGGGCATGCACCAAAAACTCCTTATTGCCGTCTGCGCCGTGGATCGGCGACTCGATCCATCCCATCACGTCGGCGCCCAGGCCGCGTAATGCTTCGTCGATCGTCTCGCGAACCCGCTGGTGGATTTCAGGATCGGTGATCACCCCACGACCCTTACCCACCTCTCGTCGACCGGCCTCGAATTGTGGTTTGACCAGCATGACCAGGTCGGATCCCGGACACACGACTCCCAGCAATGCGGGCAGTACGACCGTCAGCGAAATGAACGACAGATCGGCAACGACCAGCTCAACCGGTCCGCCGATGTCGTTGGCGGTCACCGCTCGAACGTTGAACCGTTCGATGACGGTGACCTGCGGATGGCCGCGAAGCCGTTCATGCAGCTGCGAATGCCCGACATCGAGGGCAACGACATGACCGACTCCTCGTTGCAGGAGGCAGTGGGTGAAACCCCCGGTCGATGCTCCCGCGTCAAGCGCACGGCGACCCTCGACAATGACGTCGAAGGCAGTCAACGCCGCGTCAAGTTTCTCCCCCCCTCGGCTGACGAATCTCGGCGGATCTCCGATGATCACGATCGGTTCCGCCGCGGAAGCTAGCCGTGACGGCTTGTCGGCGATCGCGCCGGCAACCATGACTCGACCGGCCTCGACCATCAGGATCGCCTCTCGGCGGCTGGAACTCAAGCCCCGACGGAGCAGCTCTAGGTCGAGACGACGTCGTATCGCCGCCATTCTCAGGCGACGGGGTCGGACTTCTTTGCCGCGGGCTTCCTGGAGGTCGCAGCTTTCTTCGGAGCGGCCTTCGCCGACACCGCCTGACCACTGGCCGCAGACTTGCGGGCGGGTGCCGCTTTCATCGCCGGCGCCAGCGGTGCCGTGGTCGAACCCTTCTTCGATGCGGGTGCGGCTTTCATGGAAGGGGTTGCCGCAGAGCGAGGGGCCGACCGTTTGGCGGGAGCCGGGGCCACCTGGGTAGCTGCGGGTTTGCGGGCCGCGGCTTTGCGAGCGGGTGACTTGGGTGCGGTGACCACCGGCTCGGGGGCAACCACCGGCGACGGAGTGTCTTTCGAGCCGATCCCCATGCGCTCGGCCAAGTCCTCGATGCGGTCCTCGATGTCGTCGATCTGGTTGGCGAACCGTGCGAGCTGCTTGGCAACCTCGTCTTGAATCATGCCAACGAGCTTCTCGGTGGTCTCTCGCCCCCGGTCGACGATGGCATCAACCAGCTTGGCGGCCTCCTTGCGCTTCATCTCGCCCTGTTGCACGAGTTCCTTGGTGAGCGCCTCTGCCTTCGATTGGCTCAACTGGGTGAATGTCATGCCGGAATCCAACATGCGCTTGATCAGGTCGTTCTTGGCCATTCGCTCACGCTACCCCCATCGGGACCGTGAGGTTTGTGACCCCTGCTACTCGAAACCGTTGACCAGCAATTGGTCGGCGATGTCCGCGAGATCGGACCCGGTCAGATCGGGTGACGGCACAACCGCGTCGGCGGGTGCGGTGACGCCCGAATACACGAGCGCGAATCGGCAACCCAGCGTGCGGGCGAAGCCGCCGTCGGTCGACGGCCGATCCCCGACCATCACGGCCAAGCCCGTGTCCTCACCGACCTCCCGCCGGACCAACTCGGCCGCCGGGTCGTACGGTTTGCCGGCGATCGTTGGCTGAGTCTCGGACCCCGCCGCCACCGCCGCGACGATCGCGCCACCGCCAGGAATCAAGCCGCCGGGCGTTGGATAGGTGGCATCGTCATTCGTTCCGATCAGCCGCGCCCCACCGCGAACCTGAGCTACCGCACGACGCATTCCCTCGTAGTCGAAGTCGCGGTGGAACCCGACAATCACGGCATCGGCCTGCTCATTGTCATCAACCACGACACGAGCGCCCCGCTGCTCGATGGCCTCACGAACCCCGGGTCCGGCACAGACATGGACGAGGTCGCCCGGCCGGATGAGTACGGCCGCGGCCTGCGCCGAGGTCAGCACGTCTCCGACCGCCGGTATACCAATCGCAGCCAACGCCGCTTCCTGGTCGGCGACAACAGCCGATGAGTTGTTGGTCACAAAGAGCACCCGGTGCCCGGCCCGACGCAGCCGGGCCACCGCCTCGACAGAACCGGGAATCGGTACGTGCGAGAGCCACACCACACCATCAAGATCACAGAGCACGGGGAATCGGTCATCAGACATCGTTCATCCATCGTGGCATGCGGGTCTGGGCGCCGAGAGATGCAAACCTTGTGTCGTGCCGAGATTTGAACCGTTCCCCGCCGTGCGCTACAACGTTGATCGAGTGGCCCTCGACGACGTGGTCGCCCCACCGTACGACGTCCTGTCGGAATCCGATCTTGACCGGCTTCAGGCCCGACATCCCGCCAACATCGTGCATGTTGATGTCCCCCGCGAATCTGGTGGGCCGGATCGTTACGCCAAAGCCGCCGAAGTGCTCCAAGGGTGGCTCGCCGACCAATTGATGGTCACCGATGAGCGCCCCTCATTCACGCTCTACCGCATGCGCTTCGTCGACGAGGCGGGCCGCGACCGCGAAACCGTTGGCGTGATCGGCGGACTCGAGGTCGTCGACGAAGGAGCCGGCGGCGTGCTCCCACACGAGCGGACCACCCCGAAGGCCAAAACCGACCGACTCGACCTCACTAGATCCACGCGCGCCAACCTCTCGCCGGTGTGGGGACTGTCGCTCACCAGCGGACTGTCAAGCCTGCTCGCAACTCCCGGCGAACCCGTCGGGTCAATCGTCGTTGACGACGTGCTCCACGCCGTCGAGAGGGTCACCGACGTCGAGCGCGTCGAGGCGATTCGGTCGGCGGTCGAATCCCATCCGGTCCTCATCGCCGATGGCCATCATCGGTACGCTATCAGCCGGGTGTACCGCGACGAGCGACGCGCCGCAACGGCTGGCGATGCGGGCGCAGCTGAGTTGACGATGACCTATGTCGCCGAACTCGTTGAAGATCAGCTGAGCATCGACGCCATCCACCGGATCTACTCCGATGTGGCGACCGACGAACTGATGGCCCGCCTCTCGGAGTACTTCGACACGGCACCGGCCGGCGAGATCACTCCGGCCCTTGCGCCCGACCTTGTCGAGCGCGCCAGCCTTTGTTTCGTTCACGCCGACGGATCAGGCACCTGGTTAGCGCCCCGCCCAGACCGATTCACGGGAGTGCGGCAGCTGGATGGCGCGCTCCTTGAACATGCGCTCGACGGCTTCGATCACTCCGTCAGCTACCAACATGGCATTGGCCACGTGACTGAGTTGGTCACGTCGGGAGCTGTCGCCGCCGGCGTCCTCATTCGTCCGACAAGTATCGACGAGATCCGCCGCACGGCTGACGAAGGGCTGCTCATGCCCCCGAAATCGACGTTCTTCACCCCAAAGCTGCGCACAGGATTCGTGATCCGCCCGCTCGGCTGACCGACGAATCGATCAGCAACCAGTCTTCGATCGCAGTTCACTCCACCATCCACGTGCCGTTCGAACGCAGCAATGCGGCGAGATTACCCGCACCCTTGCGGTCGCTCTCGGCAACCAATTGGCGCCCCATTTCCGAGCTGTATTCAGGTCGTTCGATTTGCCGAAAGACGCCCACAGGTGTCGGGGTGCGATCGTTCGTCGACAACCGGGCCAAGGCGAATGCAAAACTCGGGTCAGGCCGATGGGCGTCGTGGCGCAGAATTGCATCCTCACCCACATCAGCTACGTCCACCGCCCGCAGTTGTCCATCGGTCCCCATCACGACACCACGGCATCCGTCTTTGCCAAACCGGATCGCCTCACCGTGACGCAGGTTGATCAGCATGTCTTCCCGCTTCTCCCGACCCGTGATCCCCTCGAACTGCCCGTCGTTGAATACATTGCAGTTTTGGAAGACCTCGACGAACGCCGCGCCAGGATGGTCATGCGCGGCCTTGAAGACCTCCATCATGTGCTTGCGATCGAGGTCGTGGGTACGAGCGACGAAACCGGCTTCTGCACCGAGCGCGACCGCTAAGGGATTGAACGGCGGGTCCACCGATCCAAGTGGAGTTGACTTGGTCACCTTCCCGACCTCTGAGGTCGGCGAATATTGGCCCTTGGTCAAGCCATAGATTCTATTGTTGAACATAATGATCGTCAGGTTGACATTGCGACGTAGGGCATGGATCAGATGATTCCCACCGATCGACAACCCATCGCCGTCCCCGGTGATCACCCAGACATCAAGATCAGGACGAGCCGCCTTGATGCCGGTTGCGATAGCTGGCGCCCGACCATGAATGCTATGGATGCCATAGGTGTTCATGTAGTACGGGAAGCGGCTGGAACATCCGATTCCACTCACGAATACGGTATTCTCCGGAGCGATTCCCAAGTCAGGCATCAACATTTGAACAGCTTGTAGAATGCCGTAGTCTCCGCACCCCGGGCACCACCGCACCTCTTGATCGCTGGTCCAATCCTTCTTCGTCGTGAGCGGGATAACCACGTCGGTCACGACATCACCCCCTTGATTGCATTTTCAAGTTCTTCAGACGTGAACGGCAAGCCCTGCACCTTGCTGACCGATATGGCGTCGACCAGATACTCCGAGCGCACCAGGCGACAAAGTTGACCCAAGTTCAGCTCGGGAACGACCACCTTCGTAAAGCCACGGAGTAGCTCACCAAGGTTCAGCGGCAGCGGATTGAGGTGAACGAGGTGAATCCACGCCACCTTCGCTCCCCCCCGCCGCAGCCGCTGCACCGCCGCATCGATCGCCGCCCATGTCGACCCCCAACCCAACACGCATACCTCAGCATCCGGGTCACCCGAGACGGTCGCCGGCGGGATATCACGAGCGATCCCGGCAATTTTCGCCTGGCGAAGATGCACCATCCGCTCGTGATTTTCAGGCGTGTAATCGATGTTCCCGCTCCCGTCGTGCTTCTCGAGCCCACCAACTCGATGCATCAACAGCGGAGTTCCCGGAATGGCCCACGGGCGCGCCAGCGTCTCCGGGTCACGCAGATACGGCCAGAACTCGGGTTCGCCATCGTCACCGACGTGGTTGTATCCCTCGGCAAACGGAACCGAGATGTCGGGGAGTGAATCAATATCCGGAAGCCGCCACGGCTCTGCGCCATTGGCGATATAGCCATCTGAAAGGAGAATAACTGGCGTTCGATACTTCAGAGCAATGCGACTCGCCTCGATCGCTGCGTCGAAGCAATGAGCGGGTCCATAGGCCGCGATCACGGGCAGCGGAGCTTCCGCATGACGGCCATACAATGCGATGTTCAAGTCGGCGGCTTCCGTTTTAGTCGGCAGCCCCGTAGACGGTCCTCCACGCTGAATATCTACAAGAACCAACGGAAGTTCAAGCGAGATCGCCAAACTCATGGTCTCGCTCTTCAGCGCCACCCCGGGACCGCTTGTCGTTGTGTAGCCAAGATGACCGGCGAATGCCGCACCTAGCGCCATACCCGCCGCCGCAATCTCGTCCTCGGCTTGCAACGTTCGAACACCGAAGTTCTTATGCTTGGACAGCTCGTGAAGAATGTCAGATGCCGGCGTGATCGGATAGCTACCCAGGAACACTGGAAGCCGGGCGAGTTGGCCCGCAGCGACGATTCCCCACGCCAGCGCAGTGTTGCCACTGATCTGGGTGTACTCACCGCCGGGCAGTCGAGCGGGCGCGATCTCGTATCGATGATCGAACAGTTCTGTCGTCTCACCAAAGTTCCAGCCGGTCGTGAACGCCATGCGGTTCGATTGCCGGACCAGATCGTTCTTGGCAAATCGCTCATCGATCCAGGCCAGTGTCGACTCGATCGGACGTGAGTAGAGCCACGAAATCAAACCAAGTGCGAAAAAGTTCTTCGACCGGTCAGCGTCTCGCGGTTTGACCCCCAACGGAACCGTCGCGTCCTTGGTGAGTGACGTCATCGGTACTTCGATCAACTTGTACGCCGCGAGGCTGCCGTCCATCAACGGATTGACGGACTTCCCGGCCTTCTCGAGGTTGCGCTGATCAAAGGTGTCGCTGTTGACTATCAGCACCCCTCCGATTCGCAGTCGTCGCAGATCCGCCACCAGGGCGGCCGGATTCATGGCCACGAGTAGATCGCACGCATCCCCCGGCGTCGTGATGTCGTGGTCCGAAATCTGAACTTGGAAGCTCGAGACGCCATGCACCGTGCCCGCCGGCGCTCGAATCTCAGCCGGGAAATCCGGCAGAGTTGACAAGTCATTGCCAAACGCGGCACTCACCGAGGTGAATCGGTCTCCCGTGAGCTGCATACCGTCACCGGAGTCTCCAGCGAAGCGAACGACGACTCTCGAGACGGACTCCACTTCCGCCACGGGTCGATCGACGATGTCGGTCATGAACCACCCTTTCTCATTGGGAGTTCCCGCTCGCGCTCACTCCCTGCTACGAGCCCAAACCTACACACACGACCGCGGCTGACCGCACCTTGCTGTCCGCAAAACAGATGATGCCCATCTCAACTTGAGATGAGCATCAGGCAGATATCAACATCCGCGATCGCTGGTGAGTCAATGGCCTTCAGCGCATCGATCCGGGATGGTTCGGAGAACGACTCGGACCGACAATCGTCAACAGCGCCGAACGCCCCTACCGCCCGAGGGTTGCAAGCCGGTCCACCACGTCCACATAGTCCGGAACGATGTCACGAATTCGCGAGAAGTACCGACGCGCCTGGGTGTTCTCTCCCGCTCGATCAAAGAGATCGCCAAGCACATACCACATGCGCAGATGGTGATCATGGATGCGGCGCGGAATGGCC
>JANNNL010000448.1:0-6045 GCA_031398525.1 Actinomycetes bacterium
ACCTCATCCAGGAGGGCAACCTCGGCCTCATGCACGCTGTCGAGAAGTTCGACTGGCGCAAGGGCTTCAAGTTCTCGACGTACGCCACCTGGTGGATTCGTCAGGCCATCACTCGCGGCATCGCCAATACGGGCCGCACCATCCGCCTGCCGGTCCACGCCGGCGACACGCTCGCCCGGTTGCAGAAGGCTCGCGCTCGCCTTGAGCTCAAGATGGGCCGCCCGGCGACCCTGTCGGAACTCGCCCGCGAGGTCGAGATGCCCGAAGACAAAGTGACCGAGGCGCTGCGGTTCGCCGCCGAGCCGCTCTCGCTCTCGGAGCCGTTGCGCGAAGATGGCGATGCCGAACTCGGTGACGTCGTCGAAGACCGTTCAGCGGAATCGCCGTTCGAGGTGGCCGCCACGTCGCTCCTCCCCGACGAGATCAACCGGTTGCTCGCCCCGCTCGATGACCGGGAGCGAGAGATCCTCAAGCTCCGCTTCGGGCTCGACCGTGGCGAGCCACGCACGCTCGAAGAGGTTGGCGAACACTTCAACCTCACTCGCGAGCGCATCCGCCAGATCGAAGCTCGGGCGATGTCGAAGCTGCGTCACCCGTCGTCCGACACGGGTGCCCGCGACCTCCTCGCGGTCTGAATTCTTCGCCTTCGGGACGATTCGGGGACGTCCGCTCCCTGTCGGCACCGACTCGGACAGGGAGCGTTCGACTTACTTCTTGACGACGAGCGTCTTCGCGACCTTGTCGCTCACGGTCTGTCGCAGCTTGTCGGTGAACAAGAAGATCAGCGAAATGACGAAGATCACGAACGCGGCGAGTCCACCGAGAATTGGAATGATGCTCAGTGCGCCAGGAATCGCCCAACGGATCGCTGACTGCGGCAACTGAACAGCCGAACCGTCCGCAGCATTGACGACCCGCATCCCAAGAATCAGCTTGCCGGGTGTTCCACCGGCGACCGCCGTCACCACGGCCTCGTACAGGAAGCTGAAAATGAGACCCCCGATGGTCACGAGGTAGCGCTTGCCAAAGCTGCCGCTGCCACCGAACCCCGCGAATCCATTGCTGCCGTCACCGGAGATAATGATCGCTGCGAGGATGGCACCGAAGACACCGCCGATCACTGCGTCGATCAGACGGGCGACTATACGCATCCCGCTCTGAGCCAGCGGCTGACCATCCGGCGAGGTGGGGCCAGATGGGACAAAACCACCGCCATACGGGGGTGGGGGTGGCGGAGGGGGCGGCGGCATGTTCACGGGAGTTGCTCCTTCTAGCAGCGATACTGTTCGGCACCGTAGTACCCCTGGCGTCAGCCATGATGGACCGTGACCGGTGCGCCGATCGTCGCCATCCCGTGGCCACGGCACACCCGTGGGCACGCGGCCGTCGCCGTAGCCGACGAACAGCCGTGGTCCCGGCCGGCGGAACCCTTCGTCCGCTACAGCCGGGCGAACGCAGTGGGGTGGAATTCGGGGGTGTACCCCTGGACGAGCGCCGCGACCGACAGTGGAGGCGTGAGAACCGAAACGGGCTGGCGGTCGTCGATGGCCGGCCGACTCGGGCCCCAGCCTGCAAATCCGAACGGCCGGGCGGCACCACCGACGACGAGATGCGGGTGGTCATCGAGTAACACCACTGCGCCCGCCGGGAGCGTGGCGAACTCGGCATCCCACCGCCGCCGGTCGCCCGTTCGTTCCAAGCCGCGACCCGGGTGTAGCCGTTCGGCAGCGAGTTGGCGGTTGAGGTCGGTCGCCAACCATCGACGGGTGAACGCCCGGCTGACTGCGTTGCGATAGGTCGCATACGCCTCGGCCCGACACGTGCCACAAGGCCGGTGACCGGCCGCGAGGGCAACGGCGTCATCGAGGAAGAACAGCGGGGTCCAGCGATGTGGGGCGTCGAGCGGTTGACGCCAACCCCGGAATTTGGTGACACAACTGATCCACAGATTTCCCTGATGGTGGCGAACGAGGCGGCGATCGTCATCGACCAGACAGCCGCGGTTCCCGGTGAACATGCCTCGTTCGGCTACCGCGTGCAGGTCACCGAATGGATCGACCCGGTTCCGGCGGGTCATGGCGATGCCGCGGCGAACTCGTCGAACACCCGCCGGGCGACATCGGGTCGGCGGGTGTACACGCCGTCGACGCCGGCGTCGGCCAGCGATCGCAGCGTCTCGGGGTCATCGACGGTCCAGGTGTAGATAGCCATTCCGTGGTCGTGCGACCACTTGACGTCGGCTGCGGTGAAGCGGCCCTCTCGGTAGGGAGGCTGGCCGATCGGGGCCGGAGCACACCACGGTTCTCCACTCTCCTTCGCGGCTCGCATTGCGGCGACGTCGGTGTATGTGGTGGTGATCACCGTCGACTCGGGACACTCGGCTTGCGCCGCGTAGACCGCCGAGTCCTCGTTGGCACTCAGATACACCCGGTTGAAGCTCTTCGTCTCCTCGAGCAGGCGGCACAGCGGCACGGCCATTGAGGGCGTCGTCTGTTTGAGCTCCAATGAGATGCGCGTGTCGGGGAACTCGGTCAGCATCTGTTCGAGGGAGGGGACTCGAACGGGTTCCGCGATCGCATCACCCGTCCACGTTTCCCCGGCGTCGAGGAGTTGCACGTCGGCCCAGGTCAGTTGGTCGACGTTGCCGGCACCGTCGGTTGTCGTGGCCACGTCACGGTCGTGGCGGGCGACGATCACCCCATCACTCGTCATCCACGGATCGGCGTCGAGGATGTCGGCCCCGGCCGCCAGCGAGCGCTGCATCGCCAGAATCGTGTTCGACGGTCCAAGCCCTTCTCCCCCGCCGTGAGCGATGACCTGCGGCGGCGACGATCTGAACGGGCTGGGCGGACACGCTGCCTTCGCTTCCGCGCCGCTACAGCCGACGAGCAACGCAATGCCGACGGCCACTGCTGTCGACCACGCTCGCTCCATCACCTCACCGTAGACCGCTCGCTGATGGGCATCCGCCCGCGCTCTTACACACCCGGTCGACGTTCGTGACGGCTTTCAGCGAGCAGGCAGAGCAGTTCGAACATGATCGTCGCTCCAACGAGGGCCGTGTTGCCCGTTGGATCGAAGGGTGGTGACACCTCGACAACATCGGCACCGACCAGATTGAGGTGGCGAAATCCGCGCAGCATCCGCAGGGCCTCACGGGTCGTGATCCCGCCGGCCTCGGGGGTACCAGTACCCGGCGCGTAGACCGGGTCGAGGCCGTCGACATCGAAGGTGATGTAGGTCGGACCGTCGCCGACGATGCGGCGAGCCTCAGCGATCACTCCCTCGACTCCGAGGTCTTCGAACTCCTCGATGAACACCACCCGCATGCCCGAGTCGCGTGAGTAATCCCAGGTGTCCGTGGAATTCTGACCGCCGCGGATCCCGATCTGAATGGTGCGGTGGGGGTCGAGCACGCCATCTTCCACTGCCAGACGGAACGGAGCACCGTGATGGAACTTCGACCCGCGGAACGGCCCCCAGGTATCGGTGTGGGCGTCGATATGGATCATCCCGATCGGATGCTCGGGCGAGGCAATCGCCCGGAAGATCGGGTAGGTCACCGAGTGATCCCCACCGGCGGCGAGCGGCAATGCGCCCGCCTCGACGATCCGTCGCACAAACGCTTCGACGTCGCGGGTCGCGGCGGCGATGTCGAACACCTCGCTGAACCGGACGTCTCCGATGTCGGCGATCCGAGCGAGGTCGAACGGGGCGACCCGGGTGGCGTGGTTCATCGCCCGGTTGATCGATGACTGGTTGCGAATCTCGCGCGGGCCATGTCGCGCGCCCGGTCGGTTGGTCACTCCCCCGTCGTACGGGATGCCGTAGAGCGCAATATCAACCCCGGCAAGATCGGGTTGATACGGCGCCCGCATGAACGTGGCGATCTCCTGATACCTCGGCTCGAACCTCGGGTCACCATCCATCGTCATTCCGTCCTCCATCGCTCATCGCCGCTCACCGTAGACCTGTGCGACGCGTGGACTCGCTCCGCAGACTTGGTGATGCAGCATCCGGGTGGTGAACTGGCGAGATGACCAAGGACCTCGCTCGGCGGCTGACGGCAGAGGCGCTGGGGAGCGCGTTGCTGATCGTCGCCGTCGTCGGTTCGGGGATCATGGCAACAAACCTGTCCGATGATGTCGGGCTGCAACTGCTGGAGAATGCGTTCGCCACCGCCGGGGCATTGGTCGGCCTCATCCTGATGTTCGGGGCCGTCTCGGGTGCGCATTTCAACCCGGTCGTCACGCTTGTCGATCGACTCTTCGGCGATATCTCAACCAGTGAGACGGTGCTCTACGCGGTTGCCCAAACGATCGGGGCGTGCTGCGGCGCGGTGATCGCCAACGTGATGTTCTCGCGCCCGGCGTTCGAATTCTCCACCAAGACCAGGTCGTCGGGGGCGGTGTGGTTGTCGGAGCTGGTCGCCACCATCGGGCTGCTCCTCGTGATCCACGGTTGTGTGCGCACCGGTCGGGGCTCGGTCGTGCCGTTCGCCGTCGGGGCCTGGATCGGCGGGGCCTACTGGTTCACGTCGTCGACCAGCTTCGCCAATCCCGCGGTCACCGTCGCCCGCATGCTGTCGGACTCGTTCGCCGGGATCAAGCCATCGTCGGCTCCGATGTTCATCGTGATGCAGATCATCGGTGCGCTCCTCGCATTCCCCCTGATCCGATTTCTGTACCCGGGGTCTCCCGACGATTCAGACTGACTGCCGTTCCTCGGGCGGGCGGATGTTGCGGAACTGCCAGAGCAACAACAGGTCGTAGATCGCCTTCAACGCTCCGCCGACCAGCAATGGCCAGCCAAAGTTGGAGCGGCTGAGCATCCATCCCGCGGCGAGCGGAGGCAGGGCCGATGCAAGGGAACGCGGCACGTTGGTGACGCTCGCTGCGGCCGGGCGTTCAGCCGGGGTGACGACGGCCATCACGTACGACGTGCGCGCCGGGACGTCCATCTGCGAGAGCATCGAGCGAGTCAGCAGGCACGCGATCGCCAGCGGCGCGTTGGGCATGAACGGCGTCAAAATCAATAGGCCGTTGGCGGGCAGGTGGGTGAAGACCATGGTGCGGACCAGGCCGATCCGCTCGGCGATCTTGACCGCGAGCAGGCCCGAGAATGCCGAGCACACCCCGGTCCAAAAGAAGACGGCCCCGCTCACGGCCGTCGAAAGGCCGAACCGGTTGTGCAGCCACAGCACGACCAGGGCCGTAATCACGAACCCCCCGCCGAGCGAGTCGATGCTGAACAGCGCCGCCAAGCGGTAGACGATCGAGCGCGACTCGTCCAACGGCTTGCGGTTGGATCCCTGCTCCGGTTCCACCGCCGAACTCAGTCGGCGATACCTCACCAACACCACGATTCCGAGAAGCCCGTAGACGACGAACGCACCACGAAACGCGGTGGTCGACGAGACGCCGAGGCGGTGCGCAACCCACTCAGGGACCCCGGCGCACAAGGCCCCGATAGCCCCGACGAGCAACCCGACCAGCGAGTATCGGGCGAACACGGCGGTGCGCTGCCCGTCGGGCACCGTCTGGGGGAGCAGAGCCTGCTCGGTCGGGAGGAACGCGCTCACATCACCCCCGCTCGGGTTCAGCGTGCCGATCACGCCGACGATCAACAAGGGCCAGAATCCGGTGAACGCGGCGAACCCAAATCCGGTCGCGATGAGCAGTACCGTCACCCGCCTCAGAAGTTGGCGCCGAGGCATCGCATAAGCACGCAGCCCGACCCACAGCGTGACGGCGGCCGAGCCGAGCAGCGTGCCGGCGACGATCACTCCGATCCGGGCCTCACTGAAACCGAGCCCGGTGAGATACGCGGCCAGGATGACGCTGACCAGACCGTCGCCGAACGCTCGGGTCGCCCGAGTGCTCAAGAGCACCGCAGCATCCGGTGAGGCGTCCGACGGAAGCCAGCGGATCTTCATGATGGCCCGGAGACCGACCGGGTCACGCAGCGGACGTTCATCGGTGCCTAGGTTGGCAGGTATGCGGCTGACCCCCACAGAGCAGGACCGGCTGCTGATCTTCACCGCGG
>JANNNL010000494.1:0-1514 GCA_031398525.1 Actinomycetes bacterium
CCGCACAATCGGAGGCAAGCGCTTCGAGGTCCCAGTTTTGGCCTTGGCACAGGCCCATATCGCGGATGTGGAGCATGTGGACCGGCAGCCAGACGGCCGGGTCTTCCGGCGGAAAACATTCGAAGACCAGGGTGTCGGTGGCGACGGCGGCGACGTCGTGGTCGCGCACCCACGGGATGGACAGCGTTGACATGCCGGGAGACGGGTAGACGTAGCGCATTTTCTCGCCCTCGTAGAAGTACTGCATCTGGCCGGTGCGTACGCAGATGATGTCGCCCGGTTCGATCGTGACCCCGGCCAACGCGGCGGCCGCGTCGAGGTCGTCACCCGAGATCGGGTGGTTCTCTTCCAGGCGATCGACGCCCAGGGCGCTGGCGACATCGAGGAGGATGCCGCGGCTGACGATCGGGCCGTAGCGCTCGATGCCGTGTTCGAGCGAGCCGGTCTCGTTGATCGTCGAGGTCGACACGCCGTTGTAGAGCAGGTTCTCGTACGAGGCATGCGACAGCGCGTCCCAGTGGGTCGATGCCTGTACGCCCATCTCGACGCGGTCGTCGGTGGTGCAGAAGTCGGTCGGGTCGCCGTTCATCGGCTGGTCGATCATCAACATCGTGCGAGTCGGGTTGTCGCGCCCGGGGATCATCCCCATCTGCGGGCCGTCCTCGTCGAACGCCATCGACAACGAGATCACCTTGCCCTGTTTCGCCGCGGCGATGCCCCGCTGCAGGGCGGCCGTATCGATGAGGTTGATTGTTCCCCGCCGGTCGTCGGCACCCCATCGTCCCCAGTTCGATACCTGCGCGGCCAGATCCTTCAAATGCTGCGGCAATGCCATGACGACGTCCCCTCGTACACTGCAATCCCCAGATCGCAGAATGTCATTCTGTCAGCGGTCACCCCACAAGGCACAGATCGGGAGGGCAACCACCCGATCCCCGAAGTCGATGATCTCGGGGCCGGTGTGGAAGACAACGCCACCCGTGAATCGATCGCCGAGCCGTTCACGTAGCCAGAAGAGATGTTTCGCGTCCTTCCGATCGGGTGAGGCCGTCGCCGTGATCTCGATGCCGATGACTCGGCCGCCGTCGAACTCGATGACGAGATCGATCTCCTCCCGACCGCCCTGGGTGCGGATGTGGTGGAGTGTCGATGGTGCCTCGTCGACCGCGAGGTGGGCACGCAGTTCGTTGAAGACCAAGGTGTCGATGACCCGACCGAGTAGGTCGGTGCTCTCCATGATGTCGGTCTTTCCGATGCGGGCGGCGGCTGCCATCAAGCCGGTGTCGGTGATGTAGCGCTTGGGTGTCAATACGAGGCGCTTCAGCCGGTTGCTCGTCCATGCGGGGATCAGCTCGGCGACGAAGAGACTCGTGAGCAGCTGCTCGTAGGCAACGTGGGTGCGGCGGTTCAGGCCGATGCAGTCATAGATCGTTGTGTCGTCAACAATCCCAGCTGAATTCAGCGCCCAAGCTTGGAAGTAGCTCCGCAACTTCGCCGCGTCGCGACCCTCGGCA
>JANNNL010000559.1:0-1522 GCA_031398525.1 Actinomycetes bacterium
CCTGGAAGAACGACCGCAGCATCCACACGGCCAGCGGCAGGTTCATCGCGGTGTACAAAATGACCAGCACGGTGCGGGTACCGAGCAGATCGAACTCCTTGGCGAGGATGAACAACGGCAGGATCGAGGCGACCATCGGCAAGAACTTGGTCGAGATGAAGAACATCAGCACGTCGCGCCACTTCTTCACCGGGCGAATGGCCAGCGCATATGCGGCCGGGATGGCCAGGACCAACACGATCGCCGTCGAGAGCAGTACGACGAACGCCGAGTTCGAGAATGCCTTGCCGAACGACAGGATGCCCGGCGTCGACTCGGTGACTTCGCGGTAGCGGTCGAGCGATGCGTCGAACAACACCTTCGGGCTGCCGACGGCGTCAAGCTCATCTTTGAAGCTGCTGATCACCAGCCAGAAAATCGGGAAGAAGAACAACAGAGCCACCAGCCAGGCCATGGCACCGAGGGCGGCGTTGACCGAGCGGCGCTCGCCGATGCCAAGGGTGGAACCAGAGCGGCGGCGACGGCCGACACGGAAGGGGGTGGTAGCCATCAGACGATGTCCTCGCCTTCGAGGAGGCCCGAGAGCAGGCGGAGCGAAAGGTTGGCAATGATCAGCGCGGCGACCACCACAACGATGGAATACGCCGAGGCCCGACCGAACAGCCAGCCGCCACCGATCGAGCGTTTGTAGACGAAATACGGAATGTTGGTGGAACCGGGGCCGCCGCCGGTCATCACCGCGACATGGTCGAAGGCTTGCACGATGTAGATCGTGCCGAGCAGGGTGCCCAACTCGAAATAGGGGCGCAGGTGGCGCAGCGTCAGTTGGCGGAACACGCCGAACGACGAGGCACCGTCGACCTTGGCGGCTTCCAACACATCGGTCGGCTGGCTCTGCAGGCCGGCGAGCATGATCAGCATCATGAACGGGGTCCACTGCCAGACGAGCACCGTAACCACCGACGACGTGGGGTGCTTGCCGACGAACTCGACCGGGTCCATGCCGAAGCGCTCGATCACCCAGTTGAGGACGCCATAGAGGCTGTTGAACATCTGCAGTTTCCAGATGAGTCCGGCGACCACCGGCATGATCAGGAAGGGGGTGATCAGCAACGTTCGCACGAAACCCTGACCGAAAAACTTGCGGTCGAGGAGGATGGCGAACAGCGTGCCGAGCACGAGCGAAATCAGCACAGCCGAGACGGTCATGGTGACCGTCACCCCAGCGGCCTCACGGAAGAACTTGTCGTCTTTGGTGAACAGCCGGGTGTAGTTCTTGAACCACACGAACGTGCGAGGACCAGGGGGAACGATCTTCCAGTTGGTCAGGCTGTACCAAATGCTCATCAGGAACGGAATCTGAGTGATGAGCACCGTGAAGATCAGGGCGGGAAGTAACGGAAGGCGCCGACGCCACGGCTGATGAAAAACGGACTTCTGTTTCACATCGGCCATGACGTCAGCGCCTCCCTACTACTTCTCAGTACTTACGTCTACTGCGGTTACCAGCAGAAATCGAAAC
>JANNNL010000565.1:0-2178 GCA_031398525.1 Actinomycetes bacterium
GCTGGAACTTGGCCAGGCGGTAGACCCGCTTGCCGAGCGTCTCGTAGTTCACGGTGATTGAGTCACCCGAGACTTCCATCACTTCACCGGCTTCGGGAGCCTGGATCAAATCGGCGGCGTCGCGAGCGGCGCGTGCCTCGATGCCGGTACCGATGTAGGGCGCCTCGGCCCGGATCAACGGTACGGCCTGACGCTGCATGTTCGCACCCATCAGGGCGCGGTTGGCGTCGTCATGCTCGAGGAAGGGGATGAGCGCGGTAGCGACCGAGACGATCTGCTTGGGCGAGACGTCCATGATGTCGACTTCGTTGCCCGGGATGTAGCGAATGTCAGTGGTGGCACCGAAGAAGCTCTCGGCCTCGAGCATGCGCTTGAGGTCGTCGAGGCTCGCGGCCTGCGGCGACACTCGCACGAGCACGCGCTCGTCACGGAACGAACCGTCGGGGTTCAGCGGCGTGTTGGCCTGGGCCACCACATACAGCTCTTCCTCGTCGGCGGCCATGTAGACGACCTCGTCAGTCACCTTGCCGTCGCGCACCTTGCGGTACGGCGTCTCAATGAAGCCGAACTCGTTGACGCGGGCATACGTCGACAGGGCGCCGATCAGACCGATGTTCGGGCCCTCCGGGGTCTCGATCGGGCACATCCGGCCGTAGTGGGAGAAGTGGACGTCTCGCACTTCGAAGCCTGCTCGCTCACGCGACAGACCACCCGGCCCGAGGGCAGAGAGGCGACGACGGTGGGTGAGGCCCGACAACGGGTTCACCTGGTCCATGAACTGCGACAGCTGCGAAGTCCCGAAGAACTCCTTGATCGCGGCGACCACCGGACGGATGTTGATGAGGGATTGCGGCGTGATCGCCTCGACGTCTTGCGTGGTCATGCGCTCACGAACCACCCGCTCCATACGGCTGAGGCCGATGCGGACCTGGTTCTGAATCAACTCACCGACCGAGCGGATGCGCCGGTTGGCGAAGTGGTCCTGGTCGTCGAGGCGGTAGCCCTGCTCCTGCTTGACGAGGTGGAGCATGTAGGTGATCGTCGCCATGACCTCGATGCGGCTGAGCACATCTTGGTCAGGGGCCGGCACGTCGTACAGATCACCGGTGAGCCCGAACAGCTCGCCCAGCTTGGCAACTTCGGCCCCGAGCTTGCGATTGAGCTTGTAGCGGCCAACCCGGCTGAGGTCGTAACGACGGTTCTCGAAGAATGCGTTGCGGAAGTAGGCGCGGGCTGATTCAACCGTCGGCGGCTCGCCCGGACGGGCCCGCTTGTAGATCTCGACCAGCGACTCGTCTTGCGACGGTGCAATGTGGCGATCTTTCTCCCACTGGCCTTCGAGGAACTCGAAGTAGTTGACGAAGCGCTCCAGGAAGCCCGGGGCGTGCTCCTCGTCGTATCCGAGCGCGCGCAGGATCGTGAAGATCGACATACGGCGCTTGCGGGCAACGCGGGTACCGGCAGTGACGTCTTTACCCGGCTTCTGCTCGACGTCGAACTCGAGCCACTCGCCACGGTAGGGGTGGATCGTGCCCTTGACGAGTTGATGCTTGGCGAGGTTACGCAGACGGAAACGCTCGCCCGGCTCGAAGATGACGCCCGGCGACCGGACCAACTGCGAGACGACGACACGCTCGGTGCCGTTGACGATAAAGGTGCCCTTCTCGGTCATCATGGGGAAGTCGCCCATGAAGACGGTCTGCTCCTTGATCTCGCCGGTGTTCCGGTTCATGAACCGGGCCCGCACGAAGATCGGAGCCGAGAAGGTCATGTCCTTCTCTTTGCACTCCTCGACCGAGAACTTGGGCGGCGGGCGCAGGTCCTCGTCGTCGGGGTCGAACTCCAACTCGAGCTGCAAGGTCTCGGAAAAGTCCTTGATCGGGGAGATGTCGGTGAATGTCTCCTTCAACCCCTCGTTGAGGAGCCAATCGAAACTGGATCGCTGAACAGCGATCAGATCGGGCAACTCGAGCGGTTCGCTCAGGTTTGCGAACGAATAACGCTCACGAAAGGGGGAACGTGAAGCCACGCTGATTCTCCTCAGGCCGGTACAGACGAGACGGGGCGCGTTGAACCAGACCACAAAACTGAAAGCAGACGGGGGCAACGCACGGCAACTGTCGATCCTACCGGGTTCAGACGACGACAGTCAACCCATTCGCCCATGACAAAGCAGGG
>JANNNL010000603.1:0-13602 GCA_031398525.1 Actinomycetes bacterium
GCGGTTGCGGATGCTGCGGGCGAGCGTCGGGTTGTCGCCCAGCAGGTCGGCACGGGTGATCTCACGGATCCACTCCACCGTCCGGCGATGCTCCTCGATGATGCGTCCGAACAGTTCGTTGCGAACTGCGGCATCGTCGACCAGGTCTGCGTACCGCCCAGCGATCGCTAGATCGGTCTTGGCCAGCACCATGCCCATGTTCGACAGCACGGTACGAAAGAACGGCCAACGCACATACATGGCGCCGAGCTGCTCGGCACGAGCCGGGTCGCCGCCGACCCATCGCGAGATAGCGGTTCCGGTGCCGTACCATCCGGGCAGCATCACCCGGCATTGGCTCCAGCTGAACACCCACGGAATCGCCCGAAGGTCTTCGATGCGGGTCGAGGCCGTTCGCGACGCCGGACGGCTACCGATCTTGAGTTGCGAGATTTCGCCGACCGGGGTCATCGCCCGGAAGAAGCCCTCGAACCGCGGGTCCTCGTAGACCAGCGACCGGTACTCGTCATACGCCAACTGCGAGAGTTCGTCGATCGTCGCAAGGTCGTCGGTGGTAGCGACCTCCTCCTCGGCGATACCGGCCTCGATCGTGGCAGCCACGAGGACTTCCAGGCTCCGACGAGCCAAATCACGATCTGCGTACCGGGCGGCAATGATCTCGCCCTGCTCGGTGAGTCGGATACCCACCTCGACGGCACCGGGCGGCTGGGCACGTACGGCGTCATATGACGGACCGCCGCCCCGACCGACAGTGCCACCGCGACCGTGGAAGAACCGGAGCTGCACCTCGGCTCGACCGGCGGCCGCAATCAAGGCCGATTGCGCCTGGTAGAGCGACCAATTCGAGGTGAGGTAGCCGCCGTCCTTGTTGGAATCGGAGTAGCCGAGCATCACCTCTTGCAGATTGCCGCGCGCCGCCAGCCACCGCTGGTAGACCCGGTTCGACACCAGCCCCTCGAACACTGCGGATGCGTTGCGAAGGTCGTCGATGGTCTCGAACAGCGGCACGATGTGGAGGTCGAGACGATCATCGGCCGGACGCAATAGCCCGGCTTCGCGCAGCATCACCGCCACTTCGAGTACATCGCTGACCGACTGGCACTTCGAGATCACATAGTGGCTGATCGCCGGTCCGCCAAGAAGGTCCACAATGCGAGCCGCTTCATCGACGATCGCCATCTCCGACGTCGTGATCTCGCTGTATGCCGAGTGACGCAGGCGTAGCGGGCGGGGCGACGACAATTCGCCGGTCAACAATTCCACGCGGGCGGCCTCATCGAGGCTCAGGTAGTCGTCGCTGATTCCCGCCGTGTGTAGAAGTTCGGCGACCACCCGTTCGTGCACGTCGGAGTTCTGCCGCAGATCGAGCGTGCAGAGGTGAAACCCAAAACACTCGACGCCCAACCGAACCGGCTTGACTCGCCGATCGGCCAGGAGGCCAGCGCCGTGTCCGTGGAGCGATTCGATGACAATGTCGAGGTCGGCGATCAACTCGGTCGGCGAGGCGTACGGGGGTAACGACGCGGTGGCCCCCGCCGGCACACTGATGCCCCACGCCGCAGCAGTGGCGACCCCGCGATCATGCATGCCCCGAATTGCTCGCCGGTACGGCTCATCGGCACGGAACGGCGAATCGTCCGCCGACGCGTCGGCCAGAGCCATCAGCTCAGCGGTCGGGTCAATCAGCCGAACGCTCATCGACAACTGCTCGGCGAGAGCTCGCAGGGAATCGAGATGGTGATTCAACGCAACTTCAACCTGACGTTGGATCGCGTACCGCAGCACCTCGGCCGTCACGAACGGATTGCCGTCGCGGTCGCCGCCGATCCAGCTCCCCATCTGCAAGACCTGAGGAATCGTCTCTCCCGCCAACTCTGGCCAGGCGGTAGTCAACTCGTACCCAAGTGATGTTTGGAGAGCCGGGATCTCTCGCAGCAGCGAAATGCCGTAGTAACCAAGCGCTTCGTTGATCTCGTCGGCGACGCGGAGTTTTGAGAGTCGAAGGATGGCTGTCTGCCACAGCGTCAACACCCCGAGGCCCAGTTCCTCGTCGATGGCCACCCGCCGAGGATCTTCGTCTTCGGCCATCTCGCGTTCAACCAGCAGGCGGGCGATCTCTCGCTGCACCGTCAACACGGTCTTGCGACGCACCTCGGTCGGGTGGGCCGTCACGACCGGCGACACTGTCAATCGTCGCAGGCGGGAAAGGACATCAGCACCTCTGTTATTCGCGGCCTGCAGCGTGGCAATCGCATGCGCCACGCTGCCCGGTTGCGGGGCCGAACCAGCGGCATGGTGATGGCGGCGACGACGACCGTGATGAACGTCCTCGGCAACATTGGCAAGAACCGAGAACCAACCGAACGCCCGAATCAGATGCAGCGATTCCTCGATGTCGAGGCCGGTCACGAGCGGAGCGACGACATCGGTGGCCGGGTCGCCGCGTCGGACGGCAACTGCGGCCTGGCGCACCCGCTCGACGAGTGCATACGTCTCATGACCCGCCTGAGTGCGAATGACGTCTCCGAGCATCCGCCCAAGCAGCCGAATGTCGGCGTCCAGTGGCTCATCTGCGCCGGCCTTCGCCGACGGCGTCACGTGGGATTTCGTCGACTGTCGCACCTGGCAAGTCTGACAAATCCTGGGTGCCCGGCCCAGTTCTCCCCCAACCGGAGGATTTCCTACGCGACCAGGGCCTTCTGGCTACAAACCGTGCCCAATGGCACTGGGCAAGCCCCCTACGTGAGATTAGTACTCCAAGAACATCAAGAAGTGCTCAGGCACAGGCGTCCTGAGTCGAGGAGGTCATGGTGAAACAGCACCGTTCCAGTGGTGGTTTCGAGTCGGGTCGCTGGCGCAATGCCGTGCGCTCCTTCGATGCCGTTCTTGCCGACACTCGCCACAACGGACGTGCCTTCCGCCGACCGGCAGCAACAATGGTCAGGCCATCGCCATCGCCACGGCGTCGTTGATCCTCGGTGGCTCTGCGCTACTCGCCACCCGACGCCGAGTCGGTTGACGGCGACCGCCTCAGAACGCCGGTGGCCGGGGCACCTGGTCGTGCCCCGGCCACCAGAAATCAGTCGATCGTACGGTCAGCTCACCATCTCGTTGTCACGGACAAGGGCGAACTCCGGGTACGCCCGAACGCCCATCTCCGGCTCGTCGAGGCCTGCGATTTCGTCGGCCTCTGTCGAGCGAATGCCGCCCTTGGTCACGGAGTTCTGGATCTTGAAGAACCCAAAGGCCATTCCGAAGATCAGCGTGCAGAGCACACCGACTCCGAGGAGCTGAGCGAAGAACTGCCCAACGTCGCCGTAGAGCAGACCCTTGACGCCAGTGACCGACGATCCGTTCCAACCGCCGCCGTAGCTGCCGTTCGAGAAGATGCCGACACACAGCACGCCGAACAGGCCCCCGACACCGTGAACCGAGATCGCACCCACCGGATCGTCGATGCCCCGCTTCTCGAAGAACCACACGGCTTCGATGACGAGAATCGGTGCGAGCACGCCGATCAGGGCCGCCGCGGCTGGGGTGATGAAAGCACACGGGGCGGTGATTGCCACCAGGCCGGCGAGCATGCCGTTGACCATCATGCCCGGGTCCGGCTTGCCGGTGCGCTTGATCATGTAGAACATCGCTGTCGTGGCACCGAACGCCGCGGCGATCGCCGTATTGGTCGCCACCGTGGCGAACTGTACGTCGGTCGAGGCGAGCGTCGAGGCGGCGTTGAAGCCGAACCAACCGAAGAGGAGGATGAACGTGCCGAGCATCGCCATCGGGAGGTGGTGCCCAGCGATCGTGCGGGGCTTGCCATCGGGGCCGAACTTGCCAATTCGGGGACCAAGGACGATCGCACCGGCGAGGGCGGCAACACCGCCAACGGCATGGACCACGCCCGATCCGGCGAAGTCGACATAACCGGCCCCCAGGCTCATCGTGTCCCAGGTCTTGGCGAGCCAGCCGCCACCCCACGTCCAAGCGGCGAAGATCGGATAGTAGATCGCTCCGCAGAATAGACCCCACACGACGAAGCTGTTCCACTTCCACCGCTCAGCCATCGAGCCGGTCGGAATAGTGGCCACGGTGTCCATGAAGGCGACCATGTAGAGGAAGAAGCCGAGCACCGCAGGGGTGATTGCCTTACCCGACATTGCCCAGCCACCCTGCCAGAGAAACACCCAGTTGCCGCTACCCAGCAGCGCCTCGCCAACGGGGGCGTCCATGCCCATCGCGGCATAGCTGAAGCCGCCAAAGGCCAACGGGAAGCCGACGAAGAAGAACCCGACGAAGCCGAGACCGAAGATGGCGAAGTTGGTCGACATCACATGAGCAGCGTGCTTGGCCCGGCAAAACCCGGTCTCAACCAGGGCGAACCCGGCCTGCATGAAGATCACCAGAACAGCTCCGATGACGACCCACAGCAGACTGGTCGACTTACCCAGATCTTCGATGAGCTTGATTGGGTCGGGTGTGGCGTCCTGGGCGAAGGCGTTGGTGACGCCGATTCCGAGGAATGTAACGGCGGAAACGCTGAGCGCGACTCCCGCTTTGAGCGCTTTCGAGCGCATGGTGGTACTCCTGTGAATTGATACCGATGATCGGCAACCGCAAAGCGGCGTGATGGTCAGGGGCGGCCGGAGCACCTTTGATCCGTACCGACTGCCACGGTAGAGATCGACAATTTCGCCGTGATCGCCGTTGTGTGAACGGCGTGTGGCGAGATCGTTTGCCCGCTGCGTGAGCTACCGGCTGTTGGCGCGGCGCAGCCGACGGGAACGCCCGGAGCCGGCCGCCAGCAAACCGACAACTCGGGCCCGCGTTGCCTCGTCGAGCTTTCGACCTCGCCGATCGGTCAGCGAGAACAGGTCGTTGACCGATCCGTCGACGGTTGCAATTCGTGCAGCATGTACCTGTACGTGGGCTTCGGAGAACACGGCGGCCATCACCGAGAGCAGCCCGCGCTCGTCGGTGCCCGTTACACGACACGCCGTGCACCAGGGCAGGGCGTCGTCATCGAATTCCACGGTGACGTCAACGACGGGACGTGCCGGCAACGGTCCACCCAGGGCCTGCTCGATTTTCTCGGCCAGCTCCTTGGCCGCCGGTCGATTGGTGGAGATCACGACGAACGAGTCGAGCACTGCTCCATCGGGCCACGTGGCCACCGATGCCGCCTCGATATCAAATCCCTCGGCGGCAATTGCCGATGACACCCTCGCCAGGAGACCGCTGCGATCGCGCGTCGTCACATCGAGCCGCCAGCGGTCGGGGCGGCCGTCAGGGGTCACTGCGACCCGAACGGTCCCTGGGCGTCCGAGCGGCTCGATCAGGCGCGCCTGCCCCATGATCTCTACGGGCGATTCACTGAGCAACAGTGCCCTCGGCGCATGGGTGAGCCGGGCCTGCACCTCGACATCGGTCGTCATCGTCATCGCCTCGGCCAACCGAGTTGCCGCCAGATCGGCCGGGCCCGCTCCCGACAACTCAGGATGGGTCAGTGCATCCCAGACTCTCGCGTAGACGTGTTCGACCGCAGCTCGGGCGGACACGGTGAGGTCTCCGTGGGCGACGGTCAACAAGTACAGCGAGCGCAGACGGTCGATGGAGCCAATGTGGTCAGCGAGTTCGAGCACGTCGGCCTCGCGCAACATGGAGATCCTCCGGGCGGTGGCCGGCATCGTCGGTAGGTGGGTGACGAGGAACTGTGCCTCGTCGGTCAAGTCGTCTCCAAGGTCCAAGCGGTCGAGAACTCGGCCGGCAACATCGACACGCTCGTCAGTCGAGTCGGCCACATCGAGGAGCCAAGCAGCGATATAGACGGCGTTGGGGCAGTTCAGAGCCATGAAACGCCCGGCAACCGTTTGATCGTTGGCGCTGGGTTCAACCAGGTCGCGCAGCCGATCGAGGGTCGGCCAGCTCAGCGCGCCCGATGGTTCCAGATTGCTCACATCCCGGCGGCGGCGCTCGATGGCGACACCGGCCTCGGGCAGCGCCCGCTCGATCACTCCAGCCCCTTCGAGCAGGCGCCAGGATCGCGGGGTTCCCGACTTGAGCAGTTCAACGAAACCTGCCGACGCGGCCCGAGTCCATGCCAACGGCAGCGAGCGGCGCGACAACATCGAGTGCTCGAATCCGACCGTCGGCTGATTCGTGGATGCGTCTATAGCCGCCCGCCGGGCCGCAGCAATCGCCAACTCCAAGAACTCCTCGGCCAACGGTTCGTCGATCGACGGCACGGTTGCGGCGTTCGTTCGCCACCGCAACAACGGCGGCGTGATAATCGTGGTGATCAGCACCACGAGAATCAGCGCGCCGTAGCGATCGTTGTCGAGCACACCAGATTGCAGGCCGAGCCCGGCGAAGATCAGCCCAACCTCGCCTCGGGGAATCATCCCGAGCCCGATCAACAATCGGTCCCCGGCCCCGGATGCCAATCGCCCGGCAACTACCTTGCCGATGATTGCGACCACGCTGAGCGCCGCTGCCAGACCGAGGGCCGTTGGCGACAGCATCGCTTTCAGGTCGGCCTCGATGCCGATCTGCAGAAAGAACGCCGGAATGAAGACATGGCCGACCGGGGCCAGTTCACGCTCAACCCGGGGCGCGACCTGAGAGCCCGACATCGCCAGCCCGGCCATGAACGCACCGATGATTGGCGCCAGTTGAGCGAGATCAGCCAGCGTTGCGAACGCAAGCGCCATTGCCAGAGCGACCGCCACGAGCGTTCCGGAACCCCGCGCCCGCCGAGCGACCCCGCCCAGGAGCGGGGGCACGATTCGCCGACCGACAACCCCGGTGATCAGGAGGAACGCGACGGCTAAGCCAGACGTTCCCGCTACGGAAATGACCGAGAAGCCACCTCCGGTAGCCAACTTGGCAACGACCGTCAAGATGATCAGGCCGAGGACGTCGTCGACGACTGCAGCACCTAGAACGACGCGGGCCTCGCTCGTCCCGAGGGCCCCGAGGTCGCCGAACACTCGAGCGGTGATCCCCACGCTGGTCGCGGTGAGCGCGGCACCAATGAACACTGCGGTCGTCGTGCTCTGCCCAAGGGTGATCGCCGCGGCAGCCCCCAACACGAATGGCACGACGACACCGCCGACCGCCACCAGCATCGACGAACGGCCGACCTTGACGAGTTCCCCCACATCCATTTCCATGCCGACGCCGAGCAGCAGCAACAGCACACCGAGCTCCGCCAACACGGCGAGCGAGTCGGTACGGTCCACGAGGCCGAGCACTGATGGGCCGACAAGCACTCCAGCGACGATCTCGCCAAGCACCGTTGGAATCCTCAGTCGCTCGGCCAACTCCGCCGCGGCCTTCGCCGCAAACAGAACCACCAAAACGTCAAAGAGGACCGCGCCGATGTCCAGGGATGTCGTGGCTGCGAACATCGAGGTTCAGGATGCGGCGAGCAGGTCGGTTGCCGCAGTCACGGTGTCGAGCTCGAGCATCCAGCCCCGCCGACGAACGGTGCGAATCGCATCCGGGCCAAGGGCCCGACGCAGCGTCACCATCACCGCGTCGATGCGCCGCTCACTGAGGTCACGTAGCCCGGCGCGCCGGGCCAACTCAAATCGGCTGATCACCCGACCCGGTGTTTCGACGATGACGGCCAGCACCGCCCGTTCCGAGCCACCGAGTCGGCTCGGAACGGGCGCGATGCCTGAAGAAACAGAGGGGGGTGCTGTTCCGTCGGGCATGCAATCACCCTACGAATTCGGTGTTTCGCGCTGATGGAAGCAATGTGAACGGAGTGTGACGCGTCGGTCTGACCCGCCCAGCATCGGCCTCACTCAACGTGCTCGCCTGAATGCAAACCCTTGAAACATTGACGAAGAAATGACCCTGATGACCTGCACACTTGCCGTACCGACCCGTCTACGCTAAGAATCAAGGCAGAACTTTTCACTACGTTGTGCGCTTAATCATATTCAGGTTGCAGCAAGATCGCCCCCCAGCGGTCGCAAACGCCGGGCTGAAGCCAGGCGGAACGGCAGGACACCCATGAAGAAGATCGTCAAGTCAATCGTTGCGGTAGCCCTCGCCGGAGCGGCGTTGGTCAGTCTCCCCGCCGCCGCGTTCGCCGGCTCCAAAGCCCGAACAACGTGTAGCGAGTCCTTCGCCGAGTGGCACCAATCCTTGGCTCAGCCTCCCGGCGGATACGTCACTGTCGACTTCGGCGTGAACGGCGTCGACTACACAACGACGGCGTGGAACAGCCCCGGATTCATCGGGCTCGGGGCCCGCTTCGAAGGAACGACGTACCGCATCTATTGGCACGCGGCCGATGGGACCGTCCTGACGACCAAGGGCAAAGGCGTCGCCGTGGTCATCGAGGATTGCCCCACGACCACCACCACGATTGGCGACACCACCACAATCGCCGAAACGACAACCACCGCCGCGGCGACAACTACGACTGTCGGGGGGGCGACCACGACCGGTGCGCCGCCGACCTCGACGCCTGCGGCGTCTACCACCATCGTTGAGTCGGGATCAAACCTGCCTCCCACCACGGTCGCCTCGGATTCCAACGGCCCGGTGCCGAGCACGACGCGACCTGGCGGCCCCACTCCCACCGACATCCTTCCGGAGACGGGTCCGGGCTCGGCCAGTTCGTCGACAATCGTCGCCGTTGTCGCGCTGTCTCTCGGCTTCACCCTGCTGGGCCTGACTCGTCGTCGGCCGCGTCTGGCGCAGCGCCGCAACTGAGGCTCAGCCCGCAGCCGAGCTACCGAGCGAGGTAGCCCCCGTCGATCACCAACTCGGTGCCCGTGATGAACATCGAGTCATCGGACGCCAGAAACGCGACTGCGCCCGAAATCTCACTCACGTGGGCGCGGCGGCCTAGCGGCGTCTGGGGCACAACCCCTCCATCGGGCTCATGTTCATTCATGAGGGTGCTGACCCCACCCGGGCAAATGGCGTTGACCCGGATGCGGTCAACCGCCAGTTCAAGGGCCGCCGTCTTGGTCATGGCGATCAAAGCGCCCTTGCTGGCGGTGTAGGCGACGTAGCCCTCGGCACCGTTGACCCCGAAAATCGAGGCGACGTTGATGATCGAGCCTCCGCCTGATTGACGCATCAATGGTACGGCAGCCTGCATCCCCAGCAGCGGACCGGTGGTATTGACGGCCAATGTGTGGTGCCAGTCGTCAAGTCGTTCGTCGACCATCGCGTTGACGTGGATGATGCCCGCATTGTTGATCAACACATTGAGCTTCCCCCACTGTCGGGTGATGTCCGACATTGCTGCCGCCCAGTCGCTCGGCGAAGTCACATCCAGCCGCCGATAAGCGACAGCCAAGCCGCGGCGGTTCAGCGTGTCGGCGTACTGCGACCCGATGTCATCGAGCACGTCTCCGCAGATGACGACGGCCCCCTCGGTGGCGAGGCGTTCTGCATGTGATGCACCCTGCCCACGGGCCCCTCCGGTCACCAGCACGATCCGGCCATCCATCCGTCGCGGTGTGTTCACATCGTCACTCTAGTTGGACGGCCCGGTCAAGCCGTTGACGACGCCTTGATCGTGGGCCACACGGACCATACATGCTCTCATCAGGACTTTTGTGGGCCATTCGACTCCGGGCCGGGTGGACCACCGGGAGATTTCGCAACAGAAGCGCAATGTGACGCGACTTGAGTAACTCTCGTTCCTCTGGAATTACCACCCGGAGCGGACAAGGAAATCCAGCGGGCGCTGAATGACCAACCAACCAGACGGTGCCCCACCGGAACCAAGAGAGCCGAGACCTACAGTGAACAAGCGAATCCTCCCCGCCGCCATCATCGTCGCCACCGGAGGCGCGATGACCCTCCCAACCGCCGCCTTCGCCGGCAGCAAGGGCCAGTCGAACTGCACCGAGTCGTTCGCCAACTGGCATGTCTCCATCGAGCAGCCGGAGGGCGGCTATGTCACCATCGACTTCGGTCGTGACGGTGTCGACTACACCACCACGGTGTGGCAGGTGTCGGGGATGACCCCGCTCGGCGCCCGGTTCCCCGGCGCGACGATCCGGGTGCAGTGGCACGACGCCGATGGCACCGTGCTGCGGGAGAAGGGCAACGGCGTCGCCGTCGCCATTCAGGAGTGCCCGTCGACGCCAACCACGGCTCCCCCCATCACGCAGCCCCCGATTGCCCCGACGACCGTCCCCGAGGTCACCACAACCGTCGCGGTGCCGACCAGCGAGGTGCCGACGACCGTCGAGCAGCCGACAACCGTTATCCCGACCACCGTGCCGGTACCGGTCGAGACCGTGCCGCCGAACTGCCCGGGCCGCACCAACGACTACACCGAGACGGCCGCCGCACCCGCCGCGGCGGTGGACGCAATCACGCCGGGCTGCCCGGGCCGCATCACCAACGAGCGCTTCACCCCGTCGACCACGCCCATCCCGGTGAGCACCCTCGTCACGCCCACCTTCCTGCTTCCGGCCACGGGTCCAGACCAGGCCGGATCGACCGCGATCGTCGGTACCGTGACGCTCGGCCTGGGCATGATGCTCACCGCCTTCACTCGCCGCAAGGCCGCTCGCGCCTGATCACTTGTCTGAGTGCCGGGTTACGCCGTCAGCGCCTTGCGCAGGACGAAGCCCTCGCTGATCGCAACGGCGACGAGCACGAGCCCGCCGCCGACGGCCGTGCGCCAGTGAAGATCTTCACCCACGACCAGCCACGAGAAGATGACGCCGAAGAGTGGAGTCAGGAACATCGACACCGCCACCCGGTTCGATGGCTGGTTGGCCAGGACAAGGCACAGCAACAAGTACGCAATGGCCGATCCCACGCCGAGGTACACCACGGCGAGGGCCGCCTTCGGGGTCACTGAGTCGCCCCGCACCATTCCTCCGTTGAGCACGTCGAACAGGCATGCCGGAACCACGAAGGTCAGCGCTCCCAACTGTGTAACGGCGGCCACCGCCAACGGGTCGACTCCCACCCTGGCCCGGCGAACCATCGCCGTATAGACCGAGAACGTCACCACGGTGCCCAGCAGCAACACGATCGGCACGAGCGTCGACTCGCCCCCGCGTTCGGTGAACACGCCCGACGCCACCAAGGCCCCCAGGAACCCGATGACGAGGGCGACGACTGCCCGCCGGCTCGGCGAATCGCCCACCAACACAACACCCGCTAACGCCACGCCGATCGGTTCGAGGCCAACGACGATCGACGCGATGGTCGCCGATCCCTGATCGACGCCGATGCCCATGAAGACCGCCATCAGACCGATGCCGAACATTCCGACGACGAAAAGCTGTCTGAACTGTGACTTTGCCGTGTGAAGGCGCTTGCGGGCAACGATCACCATCAGGAAAGCGGACAGTACGAACCGCCCGAGGTTCGTGGTTGCCGGACCAAAGCTCTCGGCCGCCAGCTTATAACCCGGCCGGCTGCCCCCGAAGAAGATCACCATTGTCAGTAGCGCCAACCGCGCGCCGATCGTGGCCCGATCAGCGTTGACCACCGGAGTATCGGTAGCGACGATATGCGAACTGTCTGAATCGCTGATTGCCATCGCCGAAACGGTACTCCTCCCTTCCGAACCTACCGGTGAGTAACATATAGTCTGTGGCGGTTCAACCACTGGGGGTTTGTATGCGTCGTCATGTCGTGGTCGCAGTCTCACTCGTGAGCGCCAGCCTGGGAGTACTCGCCGCTCCGCGGGTGGCCCATGCCGATGGCCCGGGAGTAGGGACTCCGTGGGTCGTCAGTGTCGGTGACTCGTACATCTCGGGCGAAGGCGGCCGGTGGGCGGGCAACTCGAACTCGTCATCCGCTTCGGTCGACGCGTTGGGATCGACCGCCTACTTCGACAACGCCGCCAACACCGCCGAAGTGATCAACCGATGCCACCGGTCAAAGGCCGCCGAAATCATCATCGGAGGCGGCATCAACAGCCTCAACCTGGCCTGCTCAGGTGCCAAAACCGCGACGTTCACGACATCGGACGGCTACTTCAAACCCGGCCTCGACTTCTACGTCTCGGGGAGCAACAAGGGCCAGGCCCGGATGTTGCAGGAATTCGCCACCACGCACAACGTCAAGATGATCCAGCTGTCGATCGGCGGCAACAACTTCAACTTCGCCGACATCATCCAGACCTGTGTGACCAACTTCCTTACCTCGTCGTCGCTGTGGCCCAACTACTGCAACGACGACTCGTCGGTGCTTGGCAACTTCACGGCGGCCAACGTCACCGCCCAGACCACGGCGATTCAGAGCGCAATCACCAACATCAAGACGGCGATGACCGGTGCCGGGTACACGACCGCCCAGTACACGATCGTGACCCAGACGTACCCCTCGCCGGTGCCTAACGGAGCCCAGTTCCGCTACAGCCAGAGTGGGTTCACCCGACAGTCGACGGGCGGCTGCGGCTTTTGGAACAACGACGCCAACTGGGCCAACGCCACCGCGTTGACCACGATCAACAACGCGGTCAAGAACGCGGCAAATGCCTCGGGGACCAACGTGAAGGTGATGGACATCGCCTCGGCGTTCAATGGCCGGCGGCTATGCGAGAACACCGTCAACCTGCGCGAGAGCGCCGGAATCGCCTCGTGGACCTCGACCAATGCGGTCAACCTGACCGAATGGGTCGCCCAGATTCGCACGCTGTCGACCGTGACCGGCCCGTACTACGTGCAGGAATCGCTCCACCCGAACTACTGGGGCGAGCGGGCCCTGCGCAACTGCGTCCGTCAGGTGTACAACGGCGGCGCTCCCAAGGGAGGCACGTGTACCCGCGGCACCGGCCTGAACGCTGCAGGCGACCCCAACATGACCCTCGCCTAGCCACGCCTAGCCACTCTCCTCATCTGGGCTCATCTGCGGATTCGGGCGTTGGCAGGGTCGTAGAGAGGCCGCAACGACGCTCGCGCCGGGTATCGACGATCGGCGATCTCGACCGTCCACTCCCCCGCGTCCATCCACGCGGGAGTCACCGGTTCGGTCCCTTCGATCATCGCCAGACCGACTGCGGCGCCCAGGGTGTGGCCGTAGGCCGCGGCCCGGGTGTAGCCGACGGCCACCCCGTCGCGATACACGACCTCGGCGTGGTACATCAACGCTTCGGGGTCGGTGACCAGGATCTGGGCGAGGCGTCGTGTTGCAGGCCCAGCCGCGCGGCGAGCGACGAGGGCGTCACGGCCGATGAAACCGTCGGGCTTGTCGAGGTCGACGGTGAAGCCCAGGCCGACCTCGTCGATCTGGTCGGTGTTGTCGATGTCATGGCCATAGTCGCGGTAACCCTTTTCCATCCGCAGGCTGCTCAGCGCTTGGAGCCCAGCGTGGCGCAGCCCGAATGACTCCCCGGCGGCGACGATCAAGTCGTAGACGTGGACCGCCTGTTCGGCGGGGATGTACAGCTCGTAGCCGATTTCGCCGAGATAGGTGATTCGCATGCACAACACCCGGGCGAAGCCGATGTCGATCTCCTTCGCATCGCGAAAGGCAAATGCATCGTTGGCCAGGTCGACGGTGGTGAGCGTCTGCAGCAGGTCCCGCGACCGTGGCCCCTGCACGTTGAGCTGCGCCCATGCCGAGGTCACATCGGTGACCATGGCATGGGCGTCACCGATG
>JANNNL010000642.1:0-13302 GCA_031398525.1 Actinomycetes bacterium
CTCGGTCCCGCGCAACATCAGCGTCCGCAAGGTTGATCTGGCCGTTGAACTGCAGATTCTCAGCTATTACGAGCAGCGTCGGGCGACGACGTTGAGCGTGGTCAACCCCGCCGCCGGCCGTCCGGCGATCGCCTAGGTCAAGCTGAAAGAACATGACGATTGTCGTCAACGGGGTCAAACAACGCACCAGCCCACTCGACGTTTTGGAACGGCTGACGGTCAAGGCCGACGCCGTTGCCAAGGCCGCCACCAGCATCTGCCGGCGCAGCAACGTCAACGAGGCCGTGGTGCTCTCGACCTGCAACCGCACCGAGATCTACGTCGTGGCCGAGCGGTTTCATGGCGGCCTCGCCGATGTCGTGGAATTTCTCTCCGAGACCAGCGGCCTCGGTATCGACGACCTCGATCGGTACCTCTACAGCCATCATGACGACGCGGCCGTCAACCACCTGTTCGAGGTCGTTTGCGGGCTCGACTCGGCAGTGCTCGGCGAGCACGAGATCCTCGGCCAGGTTCGCGGTGCTTGGGAGATCGCGATGGCCGAGGGAGCCGCCCGGTCGACCCTCAACCTGTTGTTCCGCCACGCGCTCGAAACCGGCAAGCGGGCCCGGACCGAGACGGGCATCGCTCGGTCGACGGCGTCGGTGTCACACGCGGCGGTCGAACTGGCGAAGGCCGACCTCGATGGATTGGCCGACCGGCGAATCCTCGTCGTCGGAGCCGGTCAAATGGGCGAAGGCATGGCCGTGGCACTCGGTGCGCAGGGCGTTCGGGAGATCGCGGTCACGAACCGCACCACGTCCCGCGCCCAGGAACTCGCCGCTCGGGTCGGCGGTCGGGTCGCTCCGTTCATCGATCTGCCCGCGGCGATCGCCGAGGCCGACTTGGTATTGACGTCCACCGGGGCCGGTTCGGCGATCATCGATCGCGACATGGTGGCCTTGGCGATGTCGGTGCGTCCCAATCGGCCACTCCTGGTCGTCGATATCGCCTTGCCCCGCGACGTCGAAGCGAGCGTCGGTGAACTGGCGAACGTGGCGCTGCGCAACCTCGACGACCTGCAGCGGTTCGCCGCGCTCGGCATCGAGCGACGGGCCGGTGAGGTCACCAACGTTCGCGAGATCATCGCGCAGGAGGCCGAACGTCATGCGATGGAGTCACTCGCCCGTCAGGCCGCCCCGCTGGTTGCCCAACTCCACGGCCGCCTGGAAGAGATTCGCGCCGCCGAGATCGAGCGTCACGGTCGCCGGCTTGGCGACTTGACCGCCGAACAGCGCGAGGCCGTCGAAGCGCTGACCCGCTCGTTGTTGGCCAAGGTGCTCCACGGGGCAACGATCAAACTGAAGAACGACGCCGGTTCACCGCGTGGCGAGCGCAACGCCGCCGCCGTGCGAGATCTGTTCGACCTGTCATGAGCGCACTGCGGGCCGATCGGCTCGGCAACCCCCGCGTGCTGCGGATTGCCACCCGATCGAGCAATCAGGCTCGCACGCAGGCCGAAGTGGTCGCCGCCGCCCTGCGCAATGCCTACCCGGCGGTGCAGGTCGAACTGGTTTTCGTCGAAACGACCGGCGATCAGCGAGCGGACGTGCCCCTGCACCAAATCGGTGGGCAGGGAGTGTTCGTCAAAGAGGTGCAGCGCGCCGTCCTCGATGGGCGAGCCGACCTTGCCGTTCACTCCGCCAAAGACCTCACCTCGCAGCCCGCCGACGACCTGCTGATCGCGGCGATCACCGAGCGGCGCGACCCGCGCGATGCCCTGATCGGTTGCAGTCTGGCCGAACTGGCCGTGGGGGCGACGGTCGCCACCGGCTCCGTGCGGCGCCGGGCACAGTTGGCCGAGTTGCGACCCGACCTGCAGTTCGTCGAATTGCGCGGCAACATTGGTCGCCGACTGGAGAAGATTCCCGCGGACGGGGCGATTCTGATGGCCGTCGCCGCGCTGCAGGTGCTCGACATGACCGACCGAATTGCCGAGATCTTCGATGTCGAGACGATGGTTCCTCAGGTGGGGCAAGGCGCGATCGCCTTGGAGTGCCGGGTCGATGACCACACCACCCGTCACGCTTGTCAGCAGATTGAACACCTGCCGTCGCGTCGGGCGGTCGACATCGAGCGCGCCTTCCTCGGTGAGATCGGCAGTGGTTGTTCATTGCCGATAGGGGCGTACGCCACCCCTGCCGATCAGCACGGTCGGCGTCGGCTGCTCACCTATCTCGATCAGCCTGGTGGGTCACAGCGGCGCACTGTTGATCTCGGAATAGGCGAGCTCGGACGAAGCGATCATGAGAGCGATCTGGTCCTCGCCCGGTCGGTGGCCCGTGAACTGACGGCTGAATCGGCTGCCGGGGCCGACGTTCCGTTCGATCGGTGATGCACGATGTGCGCTGAGCTCGACGGTCGAAGGTCGGTAGCCCGTCCGTTGACCGGTCGCACCATCGTCGTCACGCGGGCCTCCGATCAGGCCGGCAGTTTCACGGCGATGTTGCGCGACGCCGGAGCTGCCGTCATCGAAATCCCGCTGATCTCGATCATCGATGCCCCCGATGGCGGAGACGGACTGCGCGACGCGCTGGCCCGGATCGAGGACTACGACTGGCTGGTGGTCACCTCTCCAAACGGGGCGATACGCGTCCGTGCGGCCATGACCGACCGTTTGGTGGGGTCCCCGTCGATCGCCGCCGTCGGCACCGCAACCTCGGCCGCGCTGTCGCCGCGGACGGCGGATCTCATCCCTCCTCGGCAGATTGCCGAGTCGTTGGTCGACGTCTTCCCGGCTGGACCCGGACGAGTGCTCCTGGCCCAAGGAATGCAAGCACGCCCGGTGTTGCATGAGGGTTTGGCGGCCAAGGGTTGGCAAGTCGATCGGGTGACTGCGTATGCAACGGTCCCACGCCCGATCGATCCTTCGATTGCCGCAGCACTGGCGGAGGCCGATGCGATGACGTTCCTCTCTGGGTCGGCGGCGACAAGTTTCGCAGCGGCGAACCAAACCCTTGGGGTTGCTCTACCGTGCCACGTGGTATCCATCGGTCCGGTCACCACGGATGTTGCCCGTTCGGTCGGAATTTCGGTCACGGCGACGGCACGCGTGCACACTCTTCGTGGCACACTAGAAACCCTGGTACAGGTTCTCGTATAGATTCGACCAGAATGGAAGGTTCATGTTGAGGAACTGGATTCCCAACTCACGGTCGCGACGGGCGGTGGTCACCGCCAGCATCGTCGCGCTCGTCGGAACCGGTTGGGTATCCACGACAGTCGGTGGGGCTGTACCGGGCGAGTCCTCGACAGCGGCCGAGCCCGCGATGGTTCGCCAAACCGTGATCGAGTCAGCGACCAGCGGTACATCTCCGGCCGTCTCGGGCGATGGTCGGCGGATCGTGTTCGTCGCCCCGGCGACCCGGGTACCAAGCGGATTGGTCGACTCCCCCGACGGAGTCTGGCTGCGAGATCGTGAGGCGGGTACCCTCGTCGAATTGACCGTGCCGGGCGAAGGCCTGCGCCCCGGAGCCAGCCGCCATCCGGCGATCAGCCGAGACGGATGCACGGTGGCAATCGTCACCGAACTCGCCTTCGATCTGTTCCGTGACGATGACCAGGGCCAGCGGTGGGATGTCTACCGCACGGTACTGCCCGGCTGTCCGGGAGCATCCGAGGCCGGGGAGTGGCAGTTGGTCTCGACCACGTCCACTGGCGAACCGGTCGCCCGCGGAGATGTCGCATCCGATCAGCGCCCGGCCGTCGCCGGAAGTGGCAGCATCATCGTGTATGCCCGTCGAGCCGTTCCAGGCGGCGGCGATCTTGCCGCCTACACGTCGCTCGACGCCGTCGATCTGACGATTCCAGTGGGCGAGCCCGGCCGAGTGACCAGCGCACCTGGCCTTCCCAGCGAACTCCCCAGCAGCGAGCTTGCCCCGATTGGGCAGCGTGATCCTTCGATTTCCGACGATGGCCGGTTCATCTCGATGACGACCGACGCGTTGATCACCGACGAACTCAACGCCGAAACCGGCGAGGAGGCTATTGCGGCGACCTGGCCTGCGGTTCCGGCCGGTGCGTTGATCGTGACGCGTCCCGACACCCAGGTGTATCGCTGGGACCGAGAGGTGAGTGCCGACAACGGTGAATTGACCTACCGCCTCGTCTCGGCAACTCCGGCTGGTGAGCCGTCGGCCGGGACGAGCGGCTCGTCGAATATCTCGTCACTCGGCAATGTCGTCGCGTTCGTCTCCACCGACCCCGATCTCGATCAGACCACGGCCGAGTTCCCGCGTCCGGCCGAGTTCCAACGGGGGCTCGGTCAGGTGTATGTCGCCGATCTGTCCCCCGAAGTGCCAACGGTTGCCCCGGGCGAACCGCTCCCGTCGATCCCTGAGCGGGTCGTGACAATGGCGTCGCGCACCGGCGACGCGATCGGAAACGGCACCAGCCGGTCGCCGGCGCTGGATGGCGACGGTCATGCGGTTGCGTTTGTCACGTCGGCAGACAACCTGGTGTCCCTAGCTCCGCGGGTATCACCCGACGGGGGTGGTGACCTGCTGATTTTCAATCTGGTTGACGGCTCACTGGAGCGGGTCACCGTGCGTCCCGATGGCAGCGCAGCCGACCCGGGCGCGCTGTCGCCCCAACTGTCGACGAGCGGCCGCTCGGTGCTCTTCGCTTCGGCGACCGCGGCACAGCTGACGTCACAGGACGTGCGTCCCGGCACCCAGGTGGTCCGGGTCGAGCGATTCCCGCACGTCGAAGTAACTCCGGTCGACGTCGGCACGGTGGCCCTCGGCGTCCAATCCCAAGAATGGCGCACGGCGGTGATCAACCGAGGGCCTGGGGCGTTTATCCCCGAGTCGATCATCTCCAACGACCCTGCGTTCGCCCTGACCGGGGGCACCTGTTTCGCCGGCGCGCCCGTCCCGGCCGGCGGGTCATGTGAGATCCGGGTGGTGTTCACGCCGGTTGCCGACGGTCCCGCATCGAGCGCGATCACGTTGCAAGAGTCGGGCTTCGGGGCAATGTCGGTCACGGTCTTGTTCTCGGGCGTCGGTGGTGTTCCCACCCTTGTGGCCGATCCGTCAGGGCAAAGTATTGGCACTGCCGTCGTCGGTGAGCGCAGCGCGACCATCGGCTCGGTCTCGGTCGTCAATGTCGGCCCGTTCGACGAGCGCATCGTCAGCGTGTCGGTATCGGGGGCGAACAGTTCGGACTTCCCGCTGCAGAGCAACGGGTGTGCCGGAGCGCTTATTGTCCCTGGTCAGAGCTGCCAGGTCGGGATCGGTTTCGTCCCGTCGGCCGACGGCTCTCGCAACGCAATCGTGACGTTCGTCAGCGAGGGGGGAGCGACCACGAGCGCAGTCGTCTATGGCGACGGGGAGTATCGCCCCGGTATCGCCGTCGGCGTGTCGACGGTGCGGTCGGGTGACGCGGTGATCGTCGGTGGTCTCGGGTTCCCGGGGTCATCGACGTTGAGTGTCTCGTGGTCGGGAAGCGACCAGCAGATCTCGGTTGAGACCAGCCGTGACGGAGCGTTCTCGGTGCGGGTACCGGTGTTGCCAGGGAGTGCCACGGGTCCTCGGCGCATCGTTGTCATCGACCCATCGGGCCGTCACGCCCCGGTCGAGTCCGGCAACATTCTGGTCCAGGGCAGCCAGCGCACCCGCCGCCGCCCGTAGCTGGCGGTTTGACCGACTCGACCGTCGCCTCGGTCGGTGTGGTGGTGTTCGACGGACGGCTAGGCGAGTTTGCCGATGAGGGTGGCCGCCACCGAGCATGCCTGACCGGCCGAATCGCCGACCTTGGTACATGCTGTGACCTGGAAGGTGACCGTCTGCCCGGCCCGAAATACAAATGGGCTGTACAGCGGGATCTGGAATGAAGCGAAGTTCGCAAGCGAGTCTTCGTAGATGATCTCGGCGTTGCGTGCCAGGGCGATGCGCCCCTCGTCGCCATTGGAGTTCTGCAGCAGGATGTCGGTGATCGAGAGTGTCTTGCCTGCGGGAACGGTGTACTGCTCGACGTTCTGACCACCGAGGGGTGCCTCGACGACGAGGCGAGTGTCGAACGGGTCGCCCGGGAGTTGACCATTGCCAGCCGACGACGGACTCAACGGCGCAGCAGGCTGAGCGGCCGCCGACGGAGTGGGCCCGGAGTCGGCCGATGTGGGCACCGGTAGCTCACCTGGAACCGTCGAGGCGTCGGGCACCGCGTCGACAGCCAGGGCCGCCCCCGATCGATCTACGGCCCGTTCGGCGGCCCGTTCGATGGCGGGATTGACGAGGTGGAACCACCCCACCGTGGCCAGTCCACCGACGGCGGCGAGGGTTGCGATTCGGCCGACGAACCCCCCCGAGATGATCGGTTCTTGCAGCAACGTGCCGATCGTCTGCGTCGGCTCGTGGCCGTCCTGTGAGGCGATGACGGCGAATGGCAACGTGCGGCCGCGCCGCCACCGCCGTCGGCGGACCTTGATCCTCAGCCGGGTCGTCTCGTTCATCCCGGGGTCGACACCGAGCGACGGAGGGTCGAAACGGCCAGAGAGGCGCGAGGTGTGGTCGACGATGGCGAGTCGGCACGAGGTGCGACTGTTGCCCTGGTTGTCGAACACCACGTCGAACTCCTGGCGGCGGCGGGCTCGCATGACCGGTTGAGCAAGGCTGATCCGTCGGTCGTCATATTCGAGGACCGTGATCGTGCTCTCGGCCGTGGCCACGTCGTCGGGATTGCCGTGAGGAACGATACGAATGATCAGCGGGGTCTGGCCGGCGGGCACGGCGAACGACCGAGGTGGCCGCAGCGTGACTTGGGCGATCTCGTCGGCTCCAGGAACCAGGGTCATCGTCGGAGGGGTGACCGTCGCCCACCCCTGGCTGATGCCGGTGGGCACGAATGCGTAGGTTTCGGTGACGTCGCCCAGGTTGCGGACGCGGACCGCGACGGTTGCCTCGGTCCCGGGGGAGATCACTACGTTGGTCTGAGACATCTGCGCGCTAGCGGGCACGGGGAGTGACGGTAGTCGGCGATAGCCTCAAGCCGCGTGCAACTCCGCGAAGTGTTCGTCACACCGCTACCCGCAGCGATTGTTTTTGATCTTGACGGAACGATCATCGATACCGAGTCGGCGGAGTTTTCTGCCGTCCAGCGAGTGTGGGCCGACCACGGCATCGACTTCCCCGAGTCCCGCTGGGCCCACGTGATCGGGCTCCCGGCCAACGAGCCGTGGATCGCCACCCTCGAGGCGGAATTCGGTCAGTCGATAGACCACGAGGAGATCTACCAGCGTCAACGCCAGTACAACGCCGAGTACCTGGCGGGCGTCGATGCCCGACCGGGGGTGCGCGAGTTGATTGCTGCGGCGACCGAGGCGGGCCTGCCGTTGGCCGTGGCCTCGAATGCACCGACATGGTGGATCGAGCGTCGGCTTGACGCCCTCGACCTGCGCGTCTCCTTCAGTCATCTGATCGGAGTCGACATCGCGGCGGCAGCCAAGCCGGATCCTGCCCCGTTCCGACAGGCGTGTCTGGCGTTGGGCGTGAGCCCGGCTCAGTCGGTGGCCATCGAGGACTCCTCGGTCGGGGTGCGTTCCGCGGTCGCCGCGGGATTGTTCACCGTCGCCTGCCCGGGTCCGCTGACGCTCGGCCACGACTTGTCGAGCGCCCACTGGATTGTCGACTCGCACCATGAGATCACCCTCGAAACACTGGCTGACTTGATCGTCGGCGGTATCCAAACCTCGGCTCCGTCCAAGAACCGGGGAGCGCCGTAACGCACTGAGCGCCACCAAACTCCAAATTGGTGTCCCGGGGCGGGTGCGCGGTGGGTTCACGATCAGGGGAGCCCGTAGCCTCGGGAGTATGACTGGTCAGTTCCCGGCCCACCGTCCGCGACGCCTCCGGCGCATTGCCGCGATGCGCGAGCTTGTCGCCGAGACCCGACTGTCGGTTGATGATCTGATCGCCCCGCTGTTTGTCCGCGAGGGCATCGATTCGCCGCAACCGATCGTCTCGTTGCCCGGCGTGATGCAGCACACCCGCGAGTCGTTGCGCACCGAGGTCGCCGAGTTGGCGGCGATGGGGGTCAAAGCGGTGATCCTCTTCGGGGTGCCCGCCGACAAGGACGCCGTTGGCTCGGGCGCGTTCGACCCAGACGGCATCGTGCAACTCGCGCTCGGTGACCTGCGCGCCGATCTCGGCGACTCAATGGTGCTGATGGCCGACCTCTGCGTCGACGAATACACCGACCACGGCCACTGCGGGGTGTTGACGGCTGCCGGCGACGTCGACAACGACGCCACGCTCGACATCTACTGTCGCGCCGCGCTCGCCCAGGCTGCCGCAGGAGCCCACGTTGTCGCCCCGAGCGGGATGATGGACGGGCAGGTCGGTGCGCTGCGCAGTGCGCTCGACGGCTCGGGCTACACCGATGTCTCGATCGTCGCCTACTCGGCCAAGTACGCCTCGGCGTTGTATGGCCCGTTCCGCGACGCAGTCGATGTGCAGATCGTCGGGGGCGGCAACCGCAAGGGCTACCAGCAGGACTGGCGCAACGCCCGCGAGGCCCTCGTCGAGGTCGAGGCCGACATCGCCCAAGGAGCCGACATCGTGATGGTCAAGCCGGCGCTCGCCTATCTCGATGTCATTGCCGCCGTTCGGGCGCGGGTGGATGTTCCGGTGGCGGCATATCACGTATCGGGGGAGTACGCGATGATCAAGGCCGCAGCGGCCAACGGCTGGATCGACCACGACGGCGTCGCCCTCGAGCACCTGACGGCGATCAAACGCGCCGGGGCCGACCTGATCCTCACCTACCTCACCCGCTGGTACGCCGAGCTCTAGCTCGTCCAGCCCGGATGGCGTTGCTGAATCTGGCGATGGTCAATCCGTCGTCGCTCTCGATTCCACGCACCGAGTCCGCCCAGGTGAGTCGTTCGTGAGTTCGGTCGTGGGGTGCCTGTGACTGAGCACCGCATCAGACTGCAAAGGCCAGGGCCCCACCGTCGATTCGTAGTGCTCGTTCGGTGCCCGGCTCGGCGAGAACGTCAACAGCGACGCGCGCAACAATGATTCGTCCGGCCACATCGACGCGCACCATCGCGTCGTGTCCGAAGAACGAACGGCTGCGCACGCGGCCGCGGGCGAGCCCCCTGGGAGCATCGCCGGGAAGCAGAAGCTCGATTTGCTCGGGTCGGATGACGACCTGCCCATCTCCGCTTCGCGTCGCTTGACGGCGTAGCGGAACCTCGCCGAGCGAGCATGTTGCCGACCATCGATCATCGGCGATGACGGCATCGATGACGTTGGCCTCTCCGACGAACGTGGCCACATCGAGGCGTTCGGGCTCAGCGTAGAGATCTCGCGGCGAAGCGGACTGAACGATTGATCCACCGAGCAAGACCGCCACTTGGTCGGCCATCGAGAGCGCCTCCTGCTGGTCGTGGGTTACCAGGAGGGCCGTGGTTCCGGCGGCCCGGATCGCATCGAACACCTCGTCTCGCACGTAGGTTCGCAGCCCGGCGTCGAGCGAAGCGAAGGGTTCGTCGAGCACGATCAACACCGGGTTTGGGGCCAACGCTCTGGCGAGCGCCACCCGTTGTTGCTGCCCGCCTGAGAGTTGGGTGGGGCGAAGGCGCTCGGTGCCTGAGAGACCAACAAGTCTGAGCACCTCGGCAATCCGGTCAACGGACTGAGGCCCGCGAGATAGCCCGAAGCCGACGTTTCCAGCCACATCGAGATGAGGGAACAGCGCGCCTTCCTGTGGCACAATGCCCACCCGCCGCCGCTCGGGCACCACCACAAGCCGGGCGCTGGTGGCAGTGGTCCCGCCAATCCGAACCACGCCGTCATCGACCGTCTCGAAACCGGCGATGATCCGCAGTAACGTCGTCTTGCCGCCGCCCGAGGGGCCGAGCACCGCCACGATCGAGCCTTCGGCGATCGTGAGGTGCACGTCGTGGAGCACTTGATTCCGGCCGAACGACTTGGCGACGCCGATCACCTCAAGGGCCGCGCCCGAGGAAGGACTGATGTCCGCTGTCATGGTGTGGCTTTCCGTCTGTCGTAGTCATCGATGGTGCCGTTGCCATCCGGTAATCGGGGATAGTCAGATGTTCAGCTTGAGCGCCGCCACGATAGTGCTCCACCGAGGAGCGCAGTCGGTACCGCGGCGAAGACCATGAGGGCCAGCGCATACGGGGCGGCCGCTGAGTAGTCCGACACGGTCGTGAAGTTCCACAGCCGCAGGGCGAGGGTCTCGGTGCCGGTCGGGCGTAGCACCAGCGTGGCTGGAAGTTCCTTCATCGTCGCAAGAAACACCATCGTGGCGCCGGCGGCGATTCCTGGCATTGCCAGCGGAGCGGTGACTCGTCGGACGACGCCGCTCGATGTTGTGCCGAGCGACCGGGCAACCTCCTCGAGCCTGATTGGCGACTGCTCCACCGATGTTCGTACGGCGCCGACGGCCAGGGGAAGGAACAACACGACATAGCCAATGACGAGTAGTGGGGTGCGCTGATAGATCGGTCGGACGACCCGAGCGCCGATGAATACGAGCGAGATGGCAATCACAATGCCGGGCAACGCATGGGCAACGTAGGTGGATCGTTCGATCGTCCGCACCGTCATCGAGCGAAATCGCGCCGCAAGGATGCCGACCGGCAGGGCGACAAGGATCGCCGCGACGGCAGCCAACAACGACAACGCCAACGTGCTGCCGAGCGCGCTGGCCACCTCACCAAGCGGGCTCAGTTCCGATTCCGAGGTCTGCATCCAATACAGGATCCGGGCGACGGGGAACACGACCGCTGGAACGAGGATGGCGCTCACGAAGCTGAGGGCGGGGATGCGCCCCGGCCCGAGTGGCAGCGGTCGTGCCGTGCGAGGTGTGCCCGAACCGATCCGAGCGACCTCGGCCCGTCCACGCGCTCGCGACTCGGCCGCTACAACGATCATCGCCACGCCGATGAGCACGCATGACAAGATCGCCGCCCGCGACGGGTTGAACCCGGCCCGGTAGGCACCGAAGATGACCCAGGTGAACACCTCATATCGCATGGTCGCGACGGCACCGAAATCGCTGAGGACATACAGCACGACCAGCAACGCCCCGGCCGTGATGGCGGGACGAAGCTGTCGCAGGGTCAGTTGTACCGCCACCTGCATCGGTCGGCGGCCGAGTGAACGGGCGACTTCCTCATGGGCGGGGTCGAGTCGGCGCAACGCGGCCAGCGTTGGTAGGTAGACGTACGGATAGCTCGTCGCGACCAACACCAACACCGCCCCACCGAACCCCGCCAGCGACGGTCGCCATGAAACCCACGCAAACGCGGACAGGTACGAAGGAATAGCCAACGGAAGGGCGAGGGCCACCTGGATAAAGCGACGTCCGGGGAGATCGGTCCGAGCGACGAGCCAGGCTGCCGTCACCCCGACGACGACACAGATCACCGTCACCGTCACCGCCAACCCGACGCTGCGGGTCACCAGGTCGAACGTCCGCCGTCGCCAGACCTCATCGATCACCGCACCCCATCCCTCGCCCGATGCGCGATCGACCAGATACCACATGGGTATCACGGCGAGCATCGCACCAACAAGGGATGGGATGAGAAGCGACCACGGGGGCCGTGGAGTCCACGAAGTATTCATCAGATGACAGTCAAAGCGGCGAAGGCTATGCGGTCAACAAGCCAACGTCGGCGAGGAGTTCCTGAGTGATTGCGATCGAGGCGAGGTCCGAGAGGTCGATCTTCGGCGGCTGGAGTTCCTCGAGGGTTGGCAAACCGTCAGCCGGGGAACCGCCCCCGGCCAACGGATACTCGTAGGTCTTGTTCGCGAAATAGTCTTGTCCGGTCGCGCTGAGAAGATAGTCAACGAGGGTCTGGGCCGCAGGTTTGTTGTCGCTTGATGACAAGATCCCGACCCCGGCGACATTGACCAGACCACCGGGGTCGCCACCGCCGATGAACTGATTCTTGGCGACCACCGCGCTGGCACCGTCGGCGGCGATCTTCTCGAAGAGGTAGTAGTGATTGATCAACCCCAGCGCGACCTCCCCACTGTTCACGGCATCGCGCACGGCGCCGTTCTTCTCAAACGCCACCGGGTCTTGGGCGGCAAACGAGGTCAGCCATGCCTTCGCAGCGACCTCCCCGCGGACCACCCGTAGTCCGGTGACGAACGACTGCCACGAGGCGTTTGTCGGCGCAAAACCGATCTTGCCCTTCCATTGCGGATCGAGCAAGCCGTCGATACCGGTTGGAGGCGTCGGTGCTTGCGTGGGGTTGTAGAGCACAACGCGTGCTCGCCCGCTCGTGCCAACCCACATGCCTGCCTTCGATCGGTAGGCACTCGGCACGGCGTCGACGGTGGAGGCAGGCAGGACGGACATAAGCCCGGCTCGCTCCACCGCGCCGAGGGCACCGGCGTCCTGTGAGAAGAACAGATCGGCTGGGGAGGCATCGCCTTCCGTGAGGATCTGTGCGGCGAGTTCGCCGCTGTCACCCGCTCTGAATTCGACGGTGATCCCGGTCTCAGCCGTGAAGGCGTCGAGAAGTGGCTTGACGAGCGACTCGCTGCGCCCGCTGTACACCGTAACCGTGCCGGTGGCGGCGGCTGTCGGTGCTGCGCTCGCCCCGGTTGTCCCTGGGCCGGCAACGGCGGGTTCGGTGTCTCCGCCGTCTGAACACGCGCCGAGCACAAGCGCAGCGACGATGACTGAAAGGTTCTTGAGCCTCATGTATGCCTCTATCTTGAGAACGTTCAACGTTGGTAATGGTAGTTTATTGTAAGTATAAGGCAGCCCTAACAAAGAGCCAAAATCTCCAGCGGCTCGTCCAACCCGTTTCTCGGGCACCGAATACGACCGCGTTGGTGATGTGATCGAACGGCGACGGTGGCGTCTGGCTACAGGATCTCGGCCAGGTCGCCGACGAGGGCGATCGATGCGAACACCGTGACGGCCACTGCCAGCAGGCCTGCGATGGTTCGCCCGACCAGGTTGGTCAACGCGGCCCGAACGACTGGCACATGAAGCGCGGCGCTCGCGACCGCCAGCGAAACGATGATCGTGGGTATCGACACGAAGAAGCTTGGCGCAGCGAGGATCCACGGTGAACAGGCGATGACGGTGCGCCGCCGGTTCAGCCACCACCAGCGCCGCCAGCGGCCGATCAGCCACAGGATCATTGCGGTGGTGGCGATCGGAATCACGGTGAACATGGCGCAGGCGAGCGGGAGCGGGGCGAGTCTTGTGAAGTCCACTCCGTCGGGTTTGATGATCGCCGCCGCACCGAGCGTCCCGCCGGCCAGCACG
>JANNNL010000747.1:0-1552 GCA_031398525.1 Actinomycetes bacterium
AGCGACGAACCTTCTGATGTCATCGACAACGGTTGGGGCTTGGGCAGCTGCTGGGCCGCCTGCACCAACGCCCGGCCGAACTCAGATGCCGACGACCGCTCGGCGGGATTCGGCCGTCCGGCCCGTTCCAATACCGCGGCCAATGCACCCATGTCGGCCGAGACGGGCAACAATCGATCGACACGATTGGCCAGCGTCGAAACGGTCGTATCAGCGGCGAACGGCAACTGGCCGGTCACCAGTTCACTGAGCAGCAACGTCAGCGAATACACGTCGGACTTTCCGTCGATGCGCTTGTCCTGGGCTTGTTCGGGTGAGGCGTATTGGGCGCTGCTCAGATCGAGCGACGATGCGCTCGCTCCTGCGGCGTGGGCGACGAGTCGCGAGACCCCCAAGTCGGCAATGCGCAACCGGCGGTCGTCACCGAACAGCAGGTTCGACGGTTTCACGTCGCCGTGCACAATGCCCCGGCGATGGGCATGGTCGAGACCACGGCACACATCGAGGCCGATCATCAACGCCTGCGATGGCGACAAGGTGCGCCCGCGATCGAGGATCTCGCGGATCGAACCACCGGTCAACAGTTCCATCACGAGGTACGGCCGAACGGCGCCGCCGATTTCCTCCTGGCCGTAGTCGTAGACCGCGACGATGTTTGGATGGCTGAGGGTGGTCAGTTCATGGGCGGCGGTGCGAAACCGGCTGAGCAGGTCGGGAGTGGCGATGGCGTTGGGGTCGAGCAGCTTGATCGCCACCGCGCGATCGAGGTGCTGATCGAGCGCCTCGAAGACGGTCGAAGACCGCCCGGGGGTGCCCAACCGAGCACCGAGCAGATATCGCCCGCCAATCACGCGCGGCGGGGAGTTCTCGTCGATAGCGACCATGGGAACGCTAAACCTACCGCGGTCACTCGCAATGTTGCGGACAGGTTGCGGTTGCCAGGCGATCGACGACGGATGACACAGGCGAACGCCGCCCACCGAGTTGGGGGGAGCACGATGAGACGGAAGAATGACGGTATGGCCCTGCTGCGTCGTCCGATCGACCGCCCCCTGTTACTGGCCAGCTTCGGTCTGGCGGTCGGCCTGGTGCTGATCATCTTCGGGTTCTCCACCGTGCAGACGGGCACCGAAGTGGCCGGTCTCCCCAACGAGGTGCAGCTGATCAGCCCTCAACCCGACGACCGGGTACTGCGACAGTCACCGGTGACGGCCGATCTGGTCACCGGCTATGAGGGCCAACTGATCATCGATGGCAAGGAACTCGCCGTGGTCGAAGTTGCCCCCCTCGTGAACCCGCAGGCCGGGTCGACGGCGGCGAGCGAGGTCTTGGCGACTCGATTCGATCCCGGCAGCAACACCCTGACGTATCAACCGGCCGAAGGCGCCGAAATCGCCCAGTTCGCTCCGGGCAAGCACCGAGTGAAGCTCGTCTACTGGCGGATCGATCTGGGCCCCGACACGGCCCGTACGTTCACCTGGGACTTCAACGTCACCGGCTGACGCTTCCATTGGCTCACGCCACAGCGAATAGCCGCTTCAAGCGGGCGGGG
>JANNNL010000389.1:0-5137 GCA_031398525.1 Actinomycetes bacterium
CATGACGTGCTCAGTATATAATGTGCACATCGGTCGGAAGATGACGAAAGCGACCCGCGAGCCATGTCAGTCGGGGTTGAAGGGGTGAGCGCATGAAGCTCGGCGAGACCGCAAATGCACAGGCTGCAGGACATGCGAAGCCACTCGCCGGAGTGCGGGTGTTGGCGTTGGAGCAGATGCAGGCCCTGCCGTTCGGCACCCAGTTGCTCGGGCGGTTGGGTGCCGATGTCGTGAAGGTCGAGAACCCGTCAGGAGGGGACCTCGGTCGCGGTTCGCTGCCGGCGATGCTCGACCCGCAGGGCCGGCGAGTCGGGGCGACGTTCCTGCGCAACAACTTCTCGAAACGCTCGGTGTGCATCGACATCAAGTCGCCGGTCGGGCGCGATCTGTTGCTGCGACTGGCACCGAAGTTTGACATCATCGCTGAGAATTTCAAGGGGGGCGCGCTGTCCCGAATGGGGCTCGGCTATGACGACATTCGAGTGGTGCACCCGGCGGTGATCTATCTGTCGATCAGCGGATTCGGCAACACGGTCGCCACACCGTACGACGGTTGGCCCGCCTACGCCGCGATCGCCGAAGCGATGAGCAGCATGTATGAGTGGAAACGCCGGCCCGGCGAGCCGCCGACCGTCAGTCCCGTCGGAGCGCTTGGCGACATTGGTACGTCGCTCTTCGGGGTGATCGGCGTGCTTGCCGCGCTCCGCCACCGCGACACGACGGGCGTCGGGCAGTACGTCGATGTGGCGATGTTCGACTCGATGGTGTCGTTCGCCGACGTGTCGGTGAACCAGTGGAGCATGGGGGAGCGGCCCGAGCCCGGCGCCGGATTGAAGCTGGTGCTCGATGGGTTTGAGTCGGGTTCCGGGTGGTTCGTCGTGCAGGTCGGTCGCGAGCACGAGTTCGCCCGGCTCGCCGAGTTGGTCGGTCGTCCCGAGTGGCTCGCTGACGAACGATTCGCCACTCGCGCTGGCTGGCGTACGCACATCTCCGTCATCCGCGGCGCCGTCAACGAGTGGGCCAAGGATCTGACCAACATTGAGGCCTGCCAGCGGCTCGCCAACGCCGGCATCGCCGCCGGCCCGAGCCTGACCGCGCAACAAGTCCTGGACGACCCTCACCTCGCGGCCCGCAATATGCTCGTCGAGATGGAACGAACCGATGGCATCGCCGAGCCCATCGTCTCACCCGGCAACCCGATCAAGATGAGCGAAACCGCCGAAGGTCCCGAAACCCGCGTGCCCTGGCTCGGCGAACACACCAACGCCGTCCTCGCCGCCGAACTCGGCCTCGACGAAGCGGAACTCGCTGCCCTTCACGAACAAGGTGTCATTGCCTGACAATGAGAGGATTCTTGCTGGGAAGTGACAGCTCAGATCGCGTGGAGTGTACGCATGACTGCTCGCGCAGTTGAACTGTCGATGCCGACGCCGAGTGAGACCCGGAGGCTCTGATCGCCATTGCGGACCAGCAGTTCGACCGTTCGGTTCGGTTGGGGCGGTCGTACCAGTCGGCTTGGAGCACGCTGACGTCGAGTCCATTCACGCGACCGGACGTCGCGCGTCGTTCCTCGCCATTCGCCGGCCTGATCCAGATCGCGTCGTTGGGTGAGAGATCGATCGTCGTCGGTTGAGGACACGCCGGGTTGATTGGTGAGTCTCCAAAGAAGACGACCTTGGCGTCCTGGGCGCTGAACTGACCACCACCGCAGGTTCCTGGGTTGACCATTCCGCTGACTCCGTTGATGCTGTCACCGGCCACTGTTTCTTCGTTCGAACCGTCGAGGTCGCGCACAGTTGGGATCGATCCACTGCTCAATCCACCGATCTGCGGTCAGCCCTCCGATGCCGACCCGTTCGCCGGTCCGGATCAGTTCGCCGGGTGCCGAATATGGTCTCGGCTCAATGTTGAGCGACGCCACCGGCGATGGATCTGGAGGATCGCACGGGTCGCCTTCGTCCAGCCGGAAGACAACCAGCCCGGGTGATACCTCGTCGCACGACTCAGAGGCCGGGGTCGACCAGTCGCCGGGAACAGCGAAGCGCACGTCGACCGCATCGAGTACTTGCCAGCCATCAGGTGTTGGCGGGGGCGGGAGTTCTGCTCCGTAGACATCGAGCCACTTCCAGGAGCCAGTCGGGAGAACGTCGGGCGGCTCGCTGAGAACGATGTCGGTTGCCGTGTACTGCCATTCGTCGTCGACGGCATTGAGCTCGGGGTCGGCGATGATTGCCAGCGTGCTGTCGGTTTCGGTGATGGTGAAGTTGCCGTTCGAGCCGGCTGCCTGACGCAACGCACCGGTCAGCGTCCACCGCTCGGGATCGCTGAAGCCCGGATGGGCGTCGATCGGGGCGACCTCGACGAGTTCGCTGCCGATTTCAGTGAAGGCGTATGTGCCGCAGAACGCGCCCATGCAGCTGATTTCGGCGGTGTACGTCGCCAGTCGACCTGTTGAACGGTCGAGCCACCGCTGTAGAACCGCCGGTGCCGTGTTCACGGTCAGAGTCGTCGGTGTCGCTTCGGCCTCGGTGCTCTCGGGGTTGATCGAGGCAGGGGGAGAGGACACGCCAGCGGGCGGCGGCGAGTCGGGCGAGCTGTCGGCCGTTGAGGACGGTTAACAATGCGATGGCTCGGCGGCGATCAACTGGTCGGCGGACCGTTCCTTGGTTGCGCCGAAGAGCCGTCGGCCGAGGGTGGTGAGGGCTGAAGCGTCGCCCACAGTCCAGCCTCACGGCTCAACAAGTCCTCGACGACCCCCCTCGCGGCCCGCAACATGCTGGTGGAGATGGACGGTTCCGAGGGTGTAGCCGAGCCGATCGTCTCCGCGAGCAACCCGATCAAGATGAGCGAAACCGCCGACTACGGGCGTGATCTGCGGTGTACGACTCCAAGACATCGAGGAGCCGATCATGCAGGAGATTCGCCACGCCGACAAGCTGATCGACGAACTGGCCAGGGGAAAGCCGACGGCGAAGATCCTCCGAGCAGGTTGACGCACGGGTCTGTCGGAGTTCATTGATGGATCCGCGAGCCGTCGCTTCCCGCGTCGCTGGACGCGACGGTCAGGTGCCCCAGTCGCCATCGGCACCGATCTTCCACGTGCCGCGTTCACGAAACGCCGGGATGCTCTGGCGGCGAGCCTGATTGAGCAGCGCGCTCGGTGCCACCTTGCGCATACGCGCGACTTCGACGAGGGGTCGGATCGTGAGCCCGTCGAGGTAGGCGATTCGTCGGTGAAGCGACTCGAGCATCAGGGTGACGAGATGGTCCTCGAATGGCTTCGTCGTGCCGTCGTGGTCGTAGCGTCGCAGCATCGAGTAGTACTCGAGTTTGCCCTTGTTGCGGACGATGATCGGAGCGAATCCGAGACGATAGAGCGCGTCGTTCAGTATCACCCGACCGATCCGGCCGTTGCCGTCGACAAACGGATGAATGCGTTCGAATTCGAGATGTAGCCGGGCGAGTCGCTGTGTCGGACGGCTGATGACGTCGGCCCCGTACGTGGAGAACATCGCCCGAAGAAGGTCGTCGACGGCCTCGGGCGGCGGGGCGATGTGGGTTCCGACGCGGACGTACTCACCTGGTTTCCGGAACCGCCCGGCGATGTCGTCATTGATGTTGCCGAGCAGCATCCGGTGCAGCAGCGAGAGTCGGTCGAGGTCGAGTGGTTTGTCGATGGTTGTTCTCAAGTACTGCGTCACTCGGGCCAGATTCTGGGCCTCGTGGACCTCGCGGAGATCCATGTGTCGAGAGATTTCGACGGCGAGCAGGATCTGCTCGGTTTCCTCAAGCGTGAGCGTTGAGTTCTCGATCGCGTTCGAGTTGAACACCGCCTCGGGGACTTCGGATTCGTCGAGTAGGCGCAGCAGGTCGTCCTTGCCGACTCGAAGCTCGTCGAAGCGGGCCTTCGCCGCTGACAGCCTCTGGAGCGCCGAGGGGGTAGGCATAGCGTGAATCTAGCGCGAATTGTCCATTGAATCACGCAAAGTGTAAAATATGCGTGAATCTGTGCCTTCACCGAAGGAGTTGGACGGCACGGTCTCATATGGCCGGCGTTGGGCTGACTCGATTCGAGCTACGGGGTGTCGCACGGCGGCAGCTCCATCTACCTCGGCGATGGCCTCCACCGTTGTCGTGAAGGAACTCGCGTCCACCCCGCATCCTCCATCCAAGTCGCAAGGAAAGCAAATATTGATTTGCCATCCTATGGAGGCAAGAGTCTGGCCGTTGGGAAAGCAACTTTTCCTCCGTCGAGACGAGTCCGGCGCTTGTGCAACCGATCGCCCGTTCCGCTTCCCGCGGACAGACCGGTGGAGGTCTCAATGAAGTCGCACCCCCGTGCCGGGCATCTCGTGCAACAACTGGAAGGATACCGCGCCTTCGAACCGGTCGATCTGCCACCGGACCCGCCGATCACGCTCGACAACGAGCTCTGGGGGCTGCTGTCGGCCGCCGATGTCGCCGTGGGCCGTCTTGACGGGCTGGCGCGGACCTTGCCCGATGCCGATCTGTTCTTGGCGATGTATGTCCGCCAGGAGGCACTGTTGAGCTCCCAGATTGAGGGCACCGAGTGCACGATGGACGATGTCCTCGCCTTTGAGCTGCTTCCCCACGGCGGGCCAACACTCGATGTCGGCGAGGTCGTCAACTATGTCGCCGCACTGCAGCACGGTGTCGCCTTGTTGTCCGAACTACCGCTGTGCAACCGGCTTCTGCGTGAGATGCACGCTGTGTTGTTGCATTCGGGACGCGGGGCCAGTTCGAGACCATCCATCCGTTCCTCGACGGCAACGGGCGAGCGGGGCGCATGTTCATCTCCCTGTTGCTCCACGAGCGCAAGGTCCTGGCCAAGCCCGTTCTGTACCTGAGCACGTTCTTGAGGCGCCACCAGGCGCGATACTTCGAGCATCTCACGGCCGTGCGCAGCGCTGGGGCATGGGAGCAGTGGCTAGCCTTCTTCTTCGAAGGAGTAGCTGAGTCGGCTCGGGGTGCAACCGAGACGGCAACACGGATCCATCAACTCCGTGAGGATGACCGCACCCGCACGCTCTCATCAGGTGCGGGAAAGTACGACGTCGCTCTCCTCGACATCTTGTTCCGCCAGCCGTTGGTCAACAGCAACTGGGTGCAGCAGCAC
>JANNNL010000145.1:0-3583 GCA_031398525.1 Actinomycetes bacterium
CATCGGGTACCCTCCATCCTCTCGGGGCGAATGCAGGCGGTCATGCGACCTGGTCCTGCGTCGACCAGGGCATGATCGGCTGAACGGCAGGCGTCATCCGCGTGCGGGCAGCGCGGCGCAAACCGGCACCCGGGCGGGAACGACGTCGGGTCGGGAGGCTGGCCCGGAATGGTCGCCAGTCGTCCGGCTCGGGCGTCGAGCGACGGCATCGAACGGGTCAGGGCGTCGGTGTACGGATGGCGGGGCGAGGCGAAGACGGCCTCGGCACGACCGGCCTCCATCACCCGACCGGCATACATGACGACGAGACGGTCACACAGTTCGCCAAGCACGGCGAGGTCGTGGGACACGAACACGATCGAGATCCCGCGTTGCTCACGCAACCGAAGGAGCAGCGCCAAGATCTGGTCCTGCACCGAGACATCAAGTGCCGTCGTCGGCTCGTCGCACAGCAGCAGTTTCGGATTCGTCGACAGGGCAACCGCGATCATCACCCGCTGACGTAGGCCGCCGGACAATTGGTGGGGCCACATCGCGGCCCGTCGTTGCGGGTCGGGAATACCGACGTCATGCATCAGTTCAATGGTTCGAGCCTTCGCCGCTCGCTTACCGAGCCCCTGATGCGCCCGCGGCCCCTGGGCGATGAGGTCGCCAACGCGCATCGTCGGATTGAGCGCGGTCATCGGTTCCTGGAAGACGAACGAGATGCCCCTACCGCGAACCTGCACCGGGTCGTACGGGGCCGGTCCACCGCCGTCGAGATCGATCAGCAGGTCACCCGACAGGGTGGAATGGCGAGGTTCCAAGCCGATCAGCGACTTGAGGGTGAGGGACTTCCCGGAGCCCGACTCCCCGGCGATCCCCACGATTTCGCCGCGGCCGACATCGAAGGTGACCTCATCGACCGGAATGATCGTGTCGTTGGCGCGGCGGATTTCGAGGCGGAGATTGCGAACCGAGAGAATCGTCATCGCTGGGCCTCCTCGAGGGCATCACCGAGCAACGACAATCCGAAGCCGTACACGACGATGACGAGACCGGGCACCGTCGCCATCCACCACTGGTCGCGCAAGTGAGGCTGGCCTGCCGCGATCATCGCCCCCCATTCGGCGGTCGGTGCCGGGATGCCCAGTCCGAGGAACGAGAACGCGGCGAGTCCGAGGGTGGCGAAGACGACGTCGGACGGTAAATACACCAGCGTTTGGCCGATCACGTTCGGGAAGATATGGCGGCGCAGAATGCGGCCGCTCGACAAACCCGCGGTCTCGACCGCCTGGATGTAGGCCAGCGATCGAACCCGCACGACCTCGGTACGGACCAGTCGGGCATAGGCAACCCAGGCCAAAATCGTGAAGGCAACCACGATCGATGTTGCGCCCTGCCCGAACGCGACGACGAGGGCGATGACCAGGATGTAGCTCGGAAAGGCCTGGACGACATCAGCGGTCCGCATGATCACCGCGTCGGCCCACCGCCCGAAATAGCCGGCGATCAGCCCGAGCAAGGTCCCGACGACCGCGGGAAGGATCGTCCCGATCAGGCCAAGCGGAATATCGACTCGGGCGGCATAAATCAGCCGCGAAAAGGTGTCCCGGCCGAGTTCGTCGGTGCCCAACCAGTGTTCGCCGGTCGGCGAGGCCAATCGATTGATCGGGTCCTGGTCGAGGGGGTCGAACGGGGCAAGCCATGGGGCGAGCGCGGCGACGAGCACGAAGAACACGACGATGCCGAGCCCGACCCGGGCCTTGACCGGCAGTGCGCTGAGCCGAAGTACCCGTCGTCTCATTCGCGACCGCATCGTTGCTTGGGGCGGCGAGTCAGTGCCGGTAGCGATCATGAGGTGATCTCCACCCGGGGATCGAGCAATGCGGTGATCACATCAGCAATCAGGTTGACGATCACCACGGCGACGGCGAACAACAGGGTGTAGCCCTGAATTGCCGGAAGGTCCCGACCGCGAGCGCTGAGCACAAGACCCTGGCCGACTCCTGGCAGCGCGAAGGTCGACTCGATGACAACTGCGCCGAACAGCAGGAATCCGATCTCCAAGGCGATCAGGGTGACCGACGAGGTGCAAGCGTTGCGCAGTACGAAGTGGCGCATGATGTGGGGCTCGGAGAGGCCGAGCGAGCGAGCGGTGGCGACGTATTCCTGGTCGAGGATCGACAAGATGCTCGCTCGCAAACTGCGAATCAGCACCGGTGCCATCCCGATTGCCAGGGCGAAACCGGGAAGGATCATCGACCGAAGATGTTCGCTCGTCGTCTCGCCGAACCCTCCCGCCGGGAACCATCCGGTGGGCAGCGCAATCGACAGCAGCAACATCGATCCCACCCAGAAGGCAGGCATGCTCAATCCACCGAGGCAGGCAACTCGGATGATCTGGTCGACGAGTCGGTCATGTTGTCGGGCGGCGAGGATTGCCAAGGGAAGCCCGATCAGCAAGGCCATCACGATCGCCGTACCGAGCAACCAGACGGTGACCCCGAGCCGGCCGCCGACCATCTCCGAGACCATTTCCTTCGATTTGTAGGAGTAGCCGAGATCACCCTGGAGCAGCCCACCGACATAGTCGACGTATTGGATCGGCAGCGCCCGGTCGATACCGAGATCGGCCCGCACCCGTTCGAGGTCCTTCGCCGAAGCGCGCAGCCCGGCGACGTTGCGGGCCGGGTCACCGGGGGTGATGTGGAGCAGCAGAAACACCACGAGGACGATGCCCAACAGCATCGGCACCGCGTGGGCAAGGCGGCGGGCGACGAATCCGAATCGTCCCACGGTTACCCGTTCGACGAGTGGTGAGGATCTGGCACGGTCATCGAGCCGCTCAGCCGGGCCGGATGGTGTCGAAGTAGTACAGACCCCACGGGGCCGGAGCGAAACCGACGATTCCGGACGCCACGGCGTGAAGCGTGGGGGCTTCAGCGAGGGCGATCACCGTTGCCTGGTCGAGCGCTTCGTCTTGGATTGCAACCACGGCCGTTCGCTTTTCGTCAGCCGAGACCGTCGTGAGGTAGGCGGTGCGCTGCTCATCGAATGCCGTCTGGTCGTAGCCGGTGAACAGATAGCCGGTGCCGCCGATCCAGCCGAGCGGATCGGACAGATCGGGCGAGATCGCGCCGTAGGACCACAGAACGATGTCGGCATCGACGGTGAAGGCTCGGTCGAGGAACGCCAGCGTTTCCAGCCCGGTGAGGGTGACGTCGATACCGATCCGGTCAAGGTTGGCCTTGACGATCTGGGCGAGCAGGGCGTCGGTGCCCGCCGCGGCGTCATAGATCAATTCGACGGAGAAGCCTTCCGGCTGGGCAGACGCCTTCATTTCGGTCGCGGCCGCGGCGGGATCGGTGACGTAGTACGGCTTGGTTGGCGCGGCCCAGTTGGCGATGTTCGGTGCCAGAAAACCGGTTGGCTCCGTGGCGTATCCGGCGAGTGGACCCTTGACGATCGACTCGTAGTCAACCGCCAGGGCGACGGCCCGACGGGCGTGAACGTCGTCGAATGGTGCCCTCGTCGCGTTCAGCGAGAGGTGACTGACCTGGCTGGATGGAGTGACCACGAGGTTGGTGGACTTGTATTGCCC
>JANNNL010000146.1:0-17906 GCA_031398525.1 Actinomycetes bacterium
GGCGACCTCTCCGTATAAGTGGTATGGCCCGCACGCCGGGATTTTGTACGTCGAGCCAGCGTTGCTGAACAGTCTGCCGGTGGCCAAGGTTCGCCCTGCGGAAGATGAGGGGCCCCGGCGGTTCGAGACCGGCACACCAAACTTCGAGGGTATCGCCGCTGTCGAAGCCGCCGCCCGCTTTCTCATCGAGGAGGGAATGGACCGGGTCGCCGCCGACGAGGCCGACGTCTTCCAACCGTTGCTCGACGGGCTGTTGGCAATCCCCGGTGTGCAGGTGTGGGGCGCACCCAACATGGAGTCCCGCACCCCTACCGTCGGGTTCACGATCGACGGCTTCACCACCGATGAGGTCGCCGCCGCGCTCGCCACCGAGAAGATTGCGGTGTGGGCCGGCCACTCGTACGCCCTCGAAGCCGTCGATCAACTCGGGCTCGCCGGGACCGGTGGCGTGGTGCGCGCCGGAGTGGTGCGCTACATCGAACCGGCCGACGTGCAGCGCCTGCTCGCAGTGGTCGATCGACTGGCGACGGCGACCCGCTGAGGCGGCGGCTAACAACCTCGCGGGGAATCACCCGCGCTGGCCGGCAGCTCTACTCCGACGGTTTCATTGAGCATTATCGGGGGTGCAGGTGATCGTTTTGGCCAGCTGGCTGCTCCTCACGGCCTGGCGGTACTCGTCAGCGATCCACCATCGGACTCTCGACCATGAGTCTGATCGTGATTTAACTTCGGATCGACCCTGCTGGCAGCTAGTCTTGTGGTGCCCGGGGAGTGGCGCAGCGGTAGCGTTCCTGCTTTGGGAGCAGGAGGTCGGGAGTTCGAATCTCCTCTCCCCGACTTGTCTGACGGAAGGCGACCGGCCAACCGGCGGTCCGCCAGCAGCGCGACAAGTGGGTCGTGCGAGTCCACGGCATCGACACCGAGACCGGCGCGCACGGCGATGGCTGGGTCACGCTCGATCGGGGGGAGGACGGTGCAGAGGACGTCGCCCGCTGGATCGACGGGTTGGCGACGGCCGGCCAACTGTCGTGGCGGTCGGTCCAGATCTATCGCAACGTCCTGCGTGCGTCGTTGGCCGATGCCGTGGAGGAAGGGCTCATTCGCCGCAGTCCAGCCGCCCGAGTGCCAATGCCTCGCGTCGTCAGCAAGCCGCCGAAGGTCAAGGAGACCGAGGAGTGGACCGACGACGAGGTGACGCGATTCCTGGAGGCCACCGTCGACCATCGATTCGCCACGCGGAGCCAATCACCCGCCGTGAGCACCTCCACAAGAAGGTCACCGCTGGCGATCGACCGGTAGAAGCCGGCCAGCCGGACCGATCTGCCGGTCGATGAGGTAGCCAGCTTCGGCAACGACGAGCGGGGTGGTCACCAAGGGCTCCGTGCTCGCCTCGACCAACTCGGTACACGCCCGGTGATCGGGATCGGCGTCATCCGCAGCCGCGACCAACACCCCGGTATCGATGATCAGCACCGTCAGGAACGCCCAAACCCCTCGGCGAGCATCTCGTCGGCCTCACGAGCGCGCCGACCGGATGTCGATGCACCAAGGCTGACGAAGCCGAGCTTGCGTCGAGGCGGCGCTGAGAGCTGAGCGGCCAACTCGTCCAGTAACTCATTGCTCGTGATCCCACGACGTTCTGCCTCGGCGTTCAGCCGGCTGGCTAGTTCTTCGAGCGTCATCGACATGACACAAGCCTAGAAGCTTTCGCGCCGCCGTCGGGTCAGGTTCCTACAGCCTGCGCCCCGTGGTCAGGCGATTCTGGTACGTCGTCCGTCGACTCGACGCGTCGCAACGGCTGCATCGATCATGGGCACGAGGTTGTCGATGTATCAGAGATGCATCAGTTCGCCACGTACCAGGCCGCGTCGGCTCCTACCGGGCCGTCCACATCGTGCATGCTCGGCGGCATTACCCGCGGGACAACGCAGGAGATATCACTCGCAGGGTGACCGATGGGCACCGCCGGCCTCGTTTGAGCACTGTTGGTGGTTGTCGCGCTCGCCGAGGCTCTGGATTCGTGCTAGGCCTTTGGGTTGTCAGTACCGATTCCGTCGGCATAGGTGCCGTCGGACGACCTGAGAGGGGTTCCGATGAGAACCACCACAACCATCAAATTCATCGCCGCAGGAGCGGTAGTCGCCACGGCTTCCGTGGGCTTCATCGTCGGCAACGACGTCGGAGCCGCCGGTACATCTAGGGCCTTCGCTGCTGGTCTGGTCGGCTCCAACGAGGTCGGTCCGGGTGACTCCGACGGCACCGGTTCGGCGTCAGTCACGATCGACACCGGCACGAACGAACTCTGTTGGGACGTCAAGGTCGCCGGCATTTCCAACGCCGCGGCGGCTCACATCCACAATGCCGCAGCCGGCGTGAACGGGGCAGTCAAGGTCGACTTTGCCGGTGCCCTGAGCGGATGTTTGGTGATCGCCGCACCGCTGTCCACCGACATCGTCGCCAACCCGGCCAACTACTACGTCAACATCCACAGCAGCGAATTCCCCAACGGGGCGATCCGCGGGCAGCTCGCGGCACCTGGCGCCGGGCCGGCCGACTATTTCGGCCTGTCGACCCCCGTGCGGGCCTATGACTCGCGCCAGACCGGTGGAACACGAATGAAGGCCAGCGAGACGCGGGTTCTGCCACTGGTCACCGGTAAGAACACGGCTGGCGTCTCGTTCCCTGCGGTGCCTCTGGGGGCTGTCGCCGCACAGGTCGTGATCACCGTCACCGAGACGGGGGCGAGGGGGTATCTGACCGCTCATGCCGCCGGGACACCGATCCCCGAAGCGAGCGTCGTCAACTGGTTTGCAGCCGGCTCGGACCTGGCCACGGGCACCGTCGTTCCGGTTGATGCCGCCGGACGTCTCGCCCTGTCGGCTGGCCCAACGTCGGACACGCATGTGATCATCGACGTGGTCGGCTACTACGTCGATCCGGCGGCCTCAGCCCCGGCAACCACCTCGACGACCTCGACGACGTCATCAACCACCTCGTCGACGAGTTCCACGGTCGCCGCGACCACATCGACGGCAACAGCAACGACGCCTGTCGCAGAAATCGGCTGACGAATATCGGGCGGTGGGGTCAAGTTTCGGCTTGGCCCCACCGCTGGTCATCCTGTTGGCGGAGGATTTTCTGGGGTGTAGCCGGGGTTGTCCGGGTTGATGCGCCCGGTGCCCTCTCGCTCGAACAACTGGGTCGCCGCGGTCCACAGATCATCGACCAGATTCCAACCCGCAGCGTTGGTTTCCTCGTAGTGACCTTCGGGCTCACCGATCTCTCGGCCGATCGCCTGTCCATAGCGACACACGGCGACGAGGGCGGGCCCGACCTCGTCGGGATACAGCGTCACGGTCAAGGGATCGTCGGCGATCGCCTGGCACGTCGCCCCGGCCACTGCCTCTGGAAACTCGATGAAACCCCCGGCGAATAAATCGTCACACGTCGATCCGTCGGGTAACACGGCGTCGATGCAGCGCAGCCGATAGTCGCTGATCGGAACGAAATAACCCAGTTCCTCGGTACCGAGCCCGACGGTGAACGTGGTTGATTCGTCGACCAGCGACAACAGGTAGCCCGGAATATCGTACTCCGGACCGACGGCATGCAGGTCGAGGTCGTCGCGGTAGTACTTCTCGGGCGTGGTATCGAAATCGCTTGGCAGGCCGATGACCATCTCGGGGGGCAGCTCGCCCGGCATGAACAGAAACCCGACATCACCGAGGTCGAGGTGAACGAGGCGAGACTTGATCACGTCGCCGGTCGTTACCTGGCTGCCGGTCAGCGGCGTGAGAATCGGATCGTCCTCGCGCCTGCCTTCCTCACCGGTGCAGTTGGACTCGTCGAGTTGGCCCGCCCCGCAGGTGTAGACCGTCGGCGGTTTCCAGCCGAGATCGCCATCGGCAATCAGCACCCGGAACCCCACGTTGGTGAGTCGAGTGAAGAACTCCTGCCGCCGAACCTTGAGTCCGGCCACGTCGAGCGGTGTCGTGGTCTCGGCGAGTTTGAGCACCGCGTTGGCGAGTTGCCGACCGATCGCCTCGGTCTTGGCGAACGATTGACAAAAGTACGGATCGGGGGACTCGCAGAGCCCGAGCGGAAACGCGTCGCCGGGAACGGTCCATCCGTCACCGATGGGGTGGGCCGCGTCGATCAGCCACGTCGGGGCCGACCCGGGCCCGACCTGACTGCCGATCGCCCCGTTGAGATACAGCACCTCTCCCCCGAGCTCACGTTGCACGATCTCCCGCATCGCCCCTGGATAGTCGGCGGTCAGATACCGGCCCTCGGCGGAACAATCGTCGGCGGCCCATCGCTGTTCGACGCAGATCTGTGCGAGCTTCGACTTACTCACTCCCGGCGGGGTCCAGCCCAGCGTGGTCTCGGGGTGATTCGCCCACTGCACGACGCTGCCGATGACATCGGGCGTGCCGGCCCTGCGGGCGATCAACAGCCGCAGGTTGGGGTCGATGACGACCGGGTCGCGCGTGTCATTCACGCCGAACCGATGCTCCCCCGAGGCAACCTCCAAGGTCGCCGGTTGGAGGGCTGCGACGGCGTCGACAACGGCTCCGACCGCCTCGGTCGCGAATAGCTCATACCATTCATCATTGACGGAGAATGCGGTATCGGGGCCGTGATGGTTGTGGGTCGCGGCGACGAGCACCGGGGCATCGCGCCACTCGGCCGGCAGGGCATCGTGGGCTCGTTTGGCAATTTCATCGGCGTCGGGCGAGAACACCATATACACGTCCGCGCTCACGAGAATGACCTGCTCATCCCCGTATTCCATCGCCAGTGCCGAGACCCGCAGATCGTCGTGCACCCAGACCGCATCGGAGGCACCATTGCCGACATCGATCTGCCCCTGATCCCACTCGGGCACGTAGACGCCCGGGTTATCGGGGTCGAAAACATCGCTCGGGTCGGGGCCACCCCAGCCCGGCGCGTCGCTGACAAAGGCCCGGCCGTTGGTCACGGTCGGCAACACGCTGCGGCTGGCCGCACCCGCGGTCAGCCCGATCGGTTCGGGCACCACCAGCGACTCGACGATCTCGACGGAGGTGGTCGGCGGAAGTGCCGACGTCGAGGAGGACGTACTCGCCGAACCACCGCTGCAGGCTCCCACCGCCAGCGTCAACCAGATGCCAGCGTGGATCGGAAGATGTCGTGACACTCAAACTCCCTTGAGCTCGCACCAAGCGGCTTCATCATCCTTGACTTGCCCAGGTGTCGCCTTGTGGTGCTCGCACTTGTCGAACACCACAGAAAGTATCTGGAATTCACCGAATGCGAGGGATACTCGCCGATCGCGGCACCGTCTACCGGACATCAGTGGTGGCATCGGTCGGGGTCTTCGGGGCCGGATGGGCAGTGTGTCCAGCACCAACCTCGGCCGTCTCCGGCCGGCCAACCCAGCCTGGAATTCCCCGACCGACCCTGACAGGAAACACCCAGTCCTGCGAAATCACAAGTCCCGGCCGGACGGCTACTCGACCGATCCGGGCATATCCCACGTCCCGAGGTGTTGATAGAGGTATGCAAGAAACAATCGACCTGCGTCGAGCCGACTCGCGTTTCCATACTGATGTTGGCTGGCTCGACTCTTGGCATAGCTTCAGCTTCGGGAATCACTACGCGGCCGACAACGTTGGTCATGGCCTGCTGATCGTGTCGAACGACGACCGCGTCGCAGCCGGGATGGGTTTCGGAATGCACCCCCATCGCGATATGGAGATCGTGACTTGGGTGTTGTCGGGAGAACTGGAACATCGCGATTCCGAAGGCAATCACGGACTGCTGTACCCGGGCCTCGCCCAACGGATGAGCGCCGGGACCGGCATTCGTCACTCGGAGATGAATCCGTCAGCGAACAACGAGGTCCACTTCGTCCAGATGTGGGTGCCGCCGCACGAGAACTCGATCAAGCCCGGCTACCAGCAGCTCGACGTGAACGAAGCGTTGGCCGGCGGCAGCTTGGTTCCCGTGGCTTCGGGACGCGGTATCGATTCGGCGATCACGATTCACCAACGCGACGCCACGATGTGGGTCGCTCGGGTCGCGCCGCGGGCCACGGTAGAACTCCCCGACGCTGTTCACGTCCACCTGTTCGTCGCCCTCGGATCTGGGATGGTAGAGGAGACCAGCGACCTAGCCACCGGCGATGCCGTGCGCTTGGTTGCCGGCGGACCCCGTCGTTTCACTGCAACCGACGTCGGGGCCGAGTTGATCGTTTGGTCGAACACCTGACGCGAATGGATCGGGTCTCATGCTGATCAGACCGCTAGGATTGCGATCCGCGGCAACGCCCGCGGGTGTAGCTCAATGGTTAGAGTCCCTGCCTTCCAAGCAGGATATGCGGGTTCGATTCCCGTCACCCGCTCTCTGAAGTCGCCTGGCGCAGGAAGAAATTTACGGTGCGGAACCGTCGAGCGCATCGATGATTCGCCGCAGTTGCCGGGCACGAACCACCGCCGTGCGGGCGGTCGCAAGCTTTAGAATCGCCGCGTACTGCTCGGTCTTCGTCGACTCGGTGAAGACACGTTGAGCGTGCGGGTTGGCTTCCAACGCGGCGGCGAGATCTGGCGGGACCGTGGCGTTGCGCTGTGATTCGTAGGCGGCGGCCCACCGTCCATCGGCCTGCGCAGCGTCAACTTCGGCTATGCCCGGGGGTCGCATTCGTTCGGTCGCGACGAGGGCTGCGACCTTGTCGACATTCACCTGCGACCAACGGCTGAGCGGGCGGCGTGGCACGTATTTCTGCAGGTAGTAGGTGTCGTCGAGCGATCGACGTTGACCGGAGATCCAGCCGAAACAGAGCCCGACGTCGACGGCCTCGTCGCTGGTAATCGACGGAACTCCCGACGCCTGCTTCGCGATCTTCAGCCAGATCCCCGCCTGCAAGCCGACGCGCTCGTCTAGCCATGTCTCGAACGCTTTGGCGTCGCGAAAAACGACCGTCTCGGCGTCACCGACCTTCGACTCGCGCACCATCCAGCCCACCCTAACGATGCCGTCGTCCAAAGAATTCCTTGACATGTAACTATTTGGTTTCGTATTGTGCACGACGTGGATCTGGTGTTCAAAGCGTTGGCCGACGCGACCCGTCGGGCGTTGCTTGACGAGTTGTTTCGCTCCGACGGCCAAACCCTCGGCGCGCTGGAACGCAGGTTCGAGATGACTCGAATCGGCGTCGCCAAGCACTTGCGACTGCTCGAAGAAGCCGGATTGGTCGTCAGCCGACGCCAAGGCAGGGAGAAGTTGCACTACTTGAACCCGATCCCGATCCGACTTGCCCATGACCGATGGGTGAGCAAGTACACCGAGGTGTGGGCCGCCGGCCTCGTCGACCTCAAGTATGAACTGGAGAGAACCATGGAAAAGGTGTTCGAGATTTACATCCGCACCACCCCCGAACGGCTCTGGGAAGCGATCACCGACCCTGAAATCCGGGCGAAGTACAACTTTGGGGCCAGCCACATCACCGATTGGCAGCCGGGCTCGCGCTACGAGATGAGCCACCCCGGCGGCGGATTGCTCGGCGAAGGAGTGATCCTCGAAGCCGACCCGCCGCGACGGATGGTGCAGACGATGATCGCGTTGTGGGGTGATGACGTGAGGGCCGAAGGTACCTCGCGGGTCACCTGGGAGATCGAACCGATCGGTGATTCCTGTCGACTGCTCGTCACCCACGATCAACTCCGCGAGGACGCCAATGACCAGTTGTACGGCGGCTGGCCGATGATCCTCTCCGGGCTCAAGACCTGGCTGGAAACCGGCGGACTCTTGACCACCCCCGGATCGCTGATGTACGCCACGCCCGAGCACGCCACCAACGCCTCCCCCACGCAAGGAGCCTGATCATGAACGAAATCGCCAACCGATACAAGACCGTCGCCGGCGGATTCACCAACCGCGTCAACTCCGTTGCCGACGATGCATGGAACAACCCATCGCCGTGCGAAGGATGGGTGGCGCGTGACATCGTCCGCCACGTCACCGAGTGGATCCCGGCGTTCTTCAACAACAGCGCCGGGCTCGACATACCCACCGGCGGCTCCGTCGACGATGATCCCGTCGGTGCCTGGGCCGCAGTGAACGCGTCACTGGGCGGCGTACTCGCCGATCCGGCCATTGCGCAACGGCAGTTCGACGGACCTCCCGGTCGAATGAGCGTCGAGCAGTCCATCGACATGATCGTGACGGGCGACCTGCTCATCCATACCTGGGACCTCGCCCGCGCCACCGGACTCGACGAAACCCTCGATGCCACCGAAGCGCAGCGCATGCTCGACGGGGCCGAACCGTTCGACGAGATGCTGCGCTCCTCGGGCCACTACGGCCCGCGAGTGATCGTCGGCGACGACGCCGACATCACCTCGAAATTGGTCGCCTTCATGGGCCGCGACCCGACGCCGACCGCTACGCGGTGACGTTGCAATCACCATCAGCTGGGCCCGGGCACGTATCGCACGGTGAGATCGGGTGGGAGTTGTCGGCCGGCGAGCGCGGCAGCCTGTTGCGCCAGTGCGAGGTACAGCGGCCGTTCGGGCTCGGGCAATGCGGTGACATGCCGGCGAACGGTCTGCCAATCCTGGCGAGCGACCGGGCCGGTCAGCGCGGGCCCGGCTCCGGACGTGGCCACGTTGTCGAGGGCCCCCGCAGCCAACTCCCAAAACGCCTGGACCGGCACGTTCGTCACCTCGGCAAGTCGCTCGACCTGGGCCATCAACGCAACCAGGTGATTGGCGGCGATCGCAGCGGTGGCGTGATAGATCACTCGCTGCTCCTCGTCGACCCGAAACGTGCGACCGTCCAGCGCGTCGGCGAGTCGCTCGATCACCGGGTCACCGGCGATCGCCATCCATGCGCCGCGCAGTCGTCGAGCCCCCTCGACCGGGTCGGGCATCGACACCAGCGGATGCAACGAGGCGACCCGCCGGTGCGGGGCCAAGGCGCTGAGCATCGTCGCTCCGCTCATGTGGGCAATCACGGCGTCGCCGGGAGCGATCTCCTGGGCACATGGGGCGATCAGCCCGTCGGGAAGCGCGAGCACCAGCACGTCGACCTCCACGGCCGCATCACGGTGGTCGCCGCGACCGAGAAGTTCGACCGTCGCGACGCCGTCCAGGGCTCGGGCGATTGATCCCCCGGCTCGTCCCCGACCAATGATTCGGACTCGCATCATGCTGCCCCGACGATAGCCACGGTCGCTCGGAACCGCCGGTCCTGAAGTGTCCGCCGCCGACCCCATCGCTACAATCGCCTCAATGGCGAGTCCGGCGAGTTGCGGGTGGTGCGGGCGGCCCATCGTCTCGGGTGAAGCCCGGTGCGGGGGCTGCGGCGGGGTGACATCGCCCCCGGTTGGTACCCCGATCATTCCCGCGCCGATCCTCACCGACGGTCCGTCGTGGCCGCCCTCGGCGACCAGTCGGGCGTTCCGTAGGCGGGGCCCCTGGATCGCCGCCGCGATCCTGACCACTGCCCTGGCCGTCACCATCGTCTCAGCGTTGGTGTTCCGCGACCCCGGCGACACGGTGGCCGGTCCACCGTCGACGCAACCGACGCGCCCCGCAGTCGCCACCTCGACCGCCAACCCGGTGCCCGCAACAACCCCCGAGCCTGCGACAACCACGGCCGCGGCACCACCACCTGCGCCAACGACGACGCCGGCAACGCTCGGGTTACCGACAACCGCTTCGAACACGACGACCGCCCCGGTGACACCACAACGCCTGACCCTGACGGTGTCGAGCGATCTGCCGCTGCACGGTGGCTATGCCGAAGCGTCGGCCGACACCAACCTGGCCATCCGCTTGGTACTTCAGCAGGCCGGTAGTGTCGCCGGCCCATACCCAATCGAACTGAAGGAGTACGACAACTCCGCCGCTACCGGAGGTTCGGACGGCGCGACGTGCACCCAGAACGCCCTCGACCACGTCGCCCGGCCAACCGAAGTCGCAGTGCTCGGCACCTACAACTCGTCCTGCGCCAAGCTGCAGGTGCCGGTGCTCAACGAGGCCGCCGACGGCCCGATGCTGATGATTTCCCACGCAAACACCAACCCGGGACTGACCAAGCTGTGGGACGCGGGCGAGCCGGGCAAGTACTACCCGACGGGCGTGCGCAACTACGGACGCCTGATCCCAAGCGACGACTACCAAGGCGTCGCCGCAGCCCGGTTCGCCGCCGACAGCCTCGGGCTGCGTCGCTGCGTCGTGATCGACGACGAAACCACGTACGGCTGGGGGGTGGCCCAATCGTTTGCCGAAGCCGCCAGAACCGCGGGCATCGAGGTGGCCGTCCAGACCGCATGGGACCCGCGTGCTCCCAGCTACCTGGCTCTGTTTCAGAACATGAAGCGGCTGAATCCGGATTGCATCTATCTCGGGGGGATCAACGACAACAACGGTGAACAGCTGATTCGCGACAAGGTTGCAGTGTTCGGACCAAACGATGGAGCCGTGAAACTGATCGCCCCCGATGGCTTCTCGGGATACCCCTCGCTCCAAGGACTGGGCGAGGCCCAGGGCATGTACATCACGTTTGGCGGACTGCCGATCGAAGAGATCATCACCCGCAGCCCGGCGGCCGCGGCCTTCGTCGCCGCCTTCACGGTCGAGTACGGACATGCCCCCGTCAGCCCGTACGCCCTCTACGGCGCAGCGACAATGCAGTACATCGTCAAGTCGATCGCGGCGTCCGACGGCACCCGGCGCGGCGTCCGCGACTCGGCCTTCTCGGGCCAGGTCGCGGTGGCGGCCGAGGAGTCGTTGATCGGGCAGGCGTTCTCGCTCGACCCGGCGACCGGCGATGTCACCAGCGGCGACCTTTCAGTCCTGCAGATGGACCTCGGCAGCGAACTCTTCGTCAAGTCGGTGACCGTCAGCTGAATCGGAGCAGTGGGTGGGCGCCCCGGACGGCTGTCATACTTGACACAGTTGTCAGATGAGAGGGTCTCGATGGAAATCGACCTGATGCAGTTTCCGCCTGGGATACGAGCGATGATTTACCAGAGCACGGCGATGGCCGACACCATTCACATGGCGTGTCCGCAGCAGGACTACGTCGATCTGATCGAGCAGGGTGGCCTGCTGTCCCGGTGGCCGGTGTTGCCTTCTCGTTCAAACGTGATCTGACCGATTACGTGCTACGTCATCACGAGTTGTTCTCGTCGGCGGTCGAACTGCCGCTCGGCAACGTGCGGCCCTGATTCCGTTGAACGTCGATCCGCCGATGCACTCCAAGTACCGCAAGATCCTCGATCCGTTGTTCGCGCCCCGGCGGATGGACGCGTTGGAAGACGACATCACGGCGCGTGCCGACCGCTTCATCGACGCCTTTGTTGAGCGCGGGGAATGCAACTTCACCGAGGAGTTCGCCGAGTTGTTCCCGTCAGCGGTCTTCCTCGGATTGATGGGATTGCCCTGGGAGGAGCTCGACACGCTCATCGGGCTCCGCGACGGCATTTTGCACCCCGCCAAGGTCGACCCGACGGCCGACGCCGACCCGATGGCCCGCTTCGCCGTCATGAACGCCACCGGCCAACGAATCTACGACTACTTCAATGCCCAGCTCGACGAGCGAGAGGCCACCCCGACCGACGACATCCTCACCCACTTCACCACTGCCGAAGTCGACGGCGACCGGATGTCGCGCGAGGACATCCTCGACGTCTGCTTCCTGTTCCTCATCGCCGGGCTCGATACCGTCAGCGACTCGCTGACCTGCTTCTTTGCCTTCCTGGCCACCCACCCCGAACACCGTCAGACGATCATCAACCAGCCCGAACTGATCCCCGCCGCGGTCGAGGAACTGCTGCGTTGGGAGTCACCGGTACCCGGAGGCGTACCCCGGGTACCGGTGCAAGAGGTCGAATTGCCCGACGGCACGATCCTGCCCGAAGGCACCGCCGTCCTGGTCAACTACGGCGCGGCCAACATGGACCCCGCCGAGTTCCCCGACGGGCCCGGCCACGAGGACCTGCAATACATGCCCGGCCTCCGGCACGTGAAGGACCTGATGCTCGCCTGGTAACCCGGTCAGAACGCAGCTCTCAGCGTCGCGGTCATCGTCGCCAAGTCGCCGACCTTGCCCGCCGCCGCCACATAACGATCGGGGCGAAGCACCACGACGTCGAACCCTGGATGGGCCTGACACCACCGGCGGAGCGCTCCGTCGATATCGATGACGTCGCCAGGCGGCCCGGCGGCCGTCGTACCCTCACGACATGCGCCCCGATTCCCTGCCACCACGCCAGTGTCTCGGCGTCAAGCGACTCGGCCTCAAGCGGCTCGGCGTCGAGCTGTTCGGCGTCCGCTGGGCGGACGTCGACACGCAGCCAGACGATGGCAAACCACGGCCCGAGCGTGTCGTCGAGCCGCATCCGTTGTCCGTTGACCTCGACGTCGGGCTGCACGAACATGCGGCCGACCGGGTCGTTCTTGTCGCTCGGTACGACACCGACGACTACGCCTTGCGTGTAGCGCGGCATCGGCTTGTACTTCATCTGCAAGACGTAGTCGCGACCGCCGGGGATTCGCTGCACGGCGCGAAACACCAGGTCACGGACCCGTTCGGTGAGAGAGTTGCGCGGCCGGTACATCGCGCATGCGGGTGGCGAATCGCACCATCTCGGTCGCGTGAGGGCGCTCCGCGTCATAGGTGGCAACAAGTGCCGCTCCGGCGACGCCCCGTACGACGGCCGCCAGCTTCCATGCGAGGTTGGTCGCGTCGCGCAAACCGGAGTTCATCCCCTGCCCGAAGAAGGGTGGCTGCAAGTGGGCGGCGTCGCCTGCCAGGAGCTCTCCGCCGACTCCGAACGTTGACGCCACCCGCGAGTGGTGCAGGTAGACCCGCGCCCGAACCACCTTGGGGAGCGGCGTCGAACCGTACCGCAGCGCCAGGAGTTGGCGCACATGCTCGGGCTCGATGACGGCGGTCTCGTCGTCACCGGCGCGCAGCCGAAACTCGAACCGTCGATGGCGGTACGGCAGGGGCACCATCAACGTTGGGCTGTCGGAGCTGCAGTAGACCGCGGAGTACGGGGCATCGAGTTCGTCGTCGGCGACGTCGACGACCAGCCACTTCGTCGGCTCGGTGGTCCCTTCGAGTTCAACGTAGATGAGATCGCGGACCGTGCTGCGACCACCATCGACCCCCACCACGAACCGGGCGCGGATCTGGACGAGTTCGCCCGATGGCTGGCGGACGGTCGCCGTCGAGTCGCCATCCCCTCGCTGCAGCCCGACCAATTCGGTCCCGACGCGTAGTTCGACCGTGTCGTACCTGGTCACCCCCGTTCGCAGGGTCCGCTCCAGTAGCGGTTGGAGGAACAGGTTGCGTCGCGGCCAGCCGAATGGTCGGGTGGACGGTTCCACGTGGGCGAAGCACCGGCCCCATGAGGTGTAGTAGCGGATCGGCATGTTCTGGAGGGTGTCGGCGAGCACCTCGTCGACCAGACCGATTGTCTGGCATGTGCGCAGCGATTCGTCGTCGATGCCGACGGCGCGCGGGTAGTCGATGATCTCGGTCTCGCGGTCGATCACGATCGCGTTCACGCCGTAGAGCCCGAGCAGATTGGCGACGGTCATGCCGCACGGGCCGGCCCCAACGATCAAGACATCAGTGGAGTCCACGGGCGTTGCGAACGGTCAGCGCGGGGCGGGCAGAGAGCCCGACAGGAATTCGAGGCTGACCGCATTGAACGTCTCGGCGTCCTCGAAGTGCGGCCAATGTTTCACCGCAGCCATCTCGACAACCCGTGCGTTGGGCATCAGCCCAGCGACAATGCGCGACGTGCTCGAGTACTCGCTCACGTCTTGACCCGAGGCGATCGTCAGCGTCGGGTGTTCGATCGATCGCCACTCGCCTTCGGTGAGCAGATTGCGGTTGCGGACCTCCACGTCCTGCAAGACCCGGGTGTGGAGCATGGTGGCCACCATGCCGGGCTGGCGGTAGATCGCCTGGCGCAGCGAGACCAGGTCGTCGATTCGGTTGTGTTCCTCGGCGATCAGATGGTCGAACATGGCCTTAATCGAATCCCAGTTCGGATCTTCGACGGCGCGGGTGCGGGTGGCGACGATCCGCGCCATGTTCTCCTCGCTGGCAATCAGCCCGGCGACCGACATCAGCACGAGCCGGTTGACCCGATGCGGGTGGCGCAGGGCGATCGCTGCGGCGACCCACGAGCCGAGCGAGGTTCCCAGCAGGTGGGCCTGCTCGATACCCAGCGCATCCATCACGGCCAGCGTGTGATCGACATAGTGAGCGATCTCGTAGTCGTGATCGGGCCGCGCCGAGAACCCGTTGCCGACCATGTCGAAGGCAACGGTCCGGAAGTGCTCGCCGTATGGTCCCAGGTTGCGGACGAACGTCTCCCAATGGGCCCCGGTGCCATGCAACATCACGACTGCCGGGGCATCGGGTGGCCCGGTGGTGACGTAGCGAGTCCGCACGTCGCCGGCGTCGATGAACCCCTGGTGAAACTCGACCTCGCGCAACGCGCTCCAGATACTCGGACGGTCGTCTCTTGGCGCGCTCATGACGGCACTGCTCGGTGGGTGGCCAGGCGAGCTGCCATTCGACGCTTCCAGTCTTCCAACTCGACGACCACGCCGTCGGTGGTGATCAACCGTTCGGTGGTGGCGATGATCTCGTCGTCTGGTCGGTTGAGGTCGCGTGGCACCCGCCATGGCTGGCGAACCTGCCACGGCGTGACCACATACATCTCGATGAAGTTGAACTCCGGGTCGCGAAAGTAGATGCTCCAGCTGTTGCCATGGTTGCGCGCCTCGATCTCGGTAGCTCCGAGCTCACCGGCGTGCGCCGCGAATACCCGCAGGTCGGCGAGGCTATCGACCCGAAACGACACCTGACTGAGCACCTTGGTGGTCGGCTCACCCGTGCGGCCCTGGACGAAGACGACCTGATGATGCTTGTCGCTCGACCCGGTCAGAAACGTCAGGTGCTTACCCTGGAACTCGCCACGATCGCTGACAACCATGCCGAACATGGCGCCGTAGAACTCGGTCATCCGGTCGGGGTCGTGGACGAAGATGCCAAGGTGGGTGAGACGGGCGAGGGGAATCCGGGCGGGTCCACCGTTGATCGTCTGGGTCACTGGACGCGGGTGAACGACGCGTTCACCGTGGCGATTGTTCGACCGCCATGGCCCTCGTCGGTCATCGTCGCCTCGACCCCGACACGGTCGTGGTCGGAGCGCCCGACCACCGTCGCTCGGGCGCGGAACGGGCCGCAGTAGCCGGGTTTGACCATCAGGATCGACCAGTGTTCGACCTGGTAGTCGACGGTGCCGGTGACTCGTTCAAGTTCGTCGATAGCGGCGGCTTCCAAGGCGATGTTGATCGGCCCGAGGTGCAGCGCCGAGTGCGGTGATGACAAGGCTGGCGTCACCCGGTCGATCTGTAGCGACCCGTCCGGCCCAGCGACGACGCCGAACACGTCACGCAACGAGGGCAGATGAGGAGAATCCTCCAACTCGGTCACCGGGTTGTCGACCAGCTCAAAGCCTGGCGGCACGTCGCCGAGGCTGACGCCACTCCCCGACGACACGGCAATGATCCGGCTGTGATCGTCGGCGTCGACAATCCGCGACCGGCTGAACCCCATCTGGCGGCCGACGCTGATCACCTCGCGGAGCACCTCGATACGCCGAACGTCGCGGGCCGAGTCGAGCACGGAGTACGACATCGTCACCGGGGCGGGGACGCACTCGTCGTCTCGCCACCAAGGCTCGGGAGCGGCGATACATAACGGGGCGGCCATGATCCCCCCGGTGGAGTTACGCATGTCGTGGCGCAGCGGCATCGTCTCTCGCTCGACGCCAATGTCGAGAAAAGGCGTGCCCTTGCCGAGATAGGTGTAGCTCTGCAACGCCACCCACGAGCGGGCGAAGTGAGCCCAATGCTCCTCGGGCGACATCGTCCTAATGTCGCCGTACGACGCGCTGTCCGATGATCCATTCCCCATCGGTGCATTCCAGCCCGATTTGACGGACGCGTCAACTCCGGGCGCGGTCCAAAGCCTGAGCGAGGTCGGCCACCAGATCGGACGACGATTCGATCCCGACCGACAAACGCAGCAGCGACGCCGGCACCTCGAGCGGACTTCCGGCCGCCGAGGCGTGCGTCATCTGCCCGGGGTGTTCGATCAATGACTCGACGGCCCCGAGTGACTCGGCCAACGTGAACAGTTCGGTGGCGGCCGCAACCTTCATCGCCGCGGCCTCGCCGGCGTGCAACGTGAAGCTGACCATTCCGCCAAAGTCACGCATCTGGCGCGCCGCCGCGGCATGGCCGGGATGATCGGGCAGTTGGGGATAGAGCACCCGATCGACAGCCGGGTGTCCGAGGAGCAGGTCGACGATCGCCCGGGCGTTGCTGCAATGCCGTTCCATGCGTAGTGCCAGCGTCTTGACCCCGCGCAGCACCATGTAGCAGTCGAACGGTGCCGGGATTGCGCCCGCCGCGTTCTGGGTGAACCGCAGACGGCCGGCCAAGTCGTCGTCGTCCAGGGCCAGAAATCCCCCGACGACATCGGAGTGGCCACCCAGGTACTTCGTCGCCGAGTGAACGACGATGTCGGCGCCATGCAGCAACGGCTGTTGCAGGAACGGGGTAGCGAAGGTGTTGTCGACGACGACGATCGCGCCCCGCTCGTGAGCGATCGACGCGATCGACTCGATATCGAAGCAGGTCAACAGCGGATTCGTTGGCGTTTCCAGCCACACGAGGCGGGTGTCGTCGCGCCAATTGGCCGCCAGACCGTCGATATCGGTGAGATCGGCCGCACTCCACGGGTAGCCGACCGGGCCGTACAGCTTGGAGATCAGCCGGAATGTCCCCCCGTAGGCGTCATTGCCGAGCAAAATTCCGTCGCCGGGGCTGAGCAGCCGCAACACATTGTCTTCCGCGGCAAGCCCGCTGGCGAACGCCAGACCGTGGCGGGCCGATTCCAGCGACGCGACGCAGGTTTCGAGGGCAGTGCGCGTCGGGTTGCCGGAGCGGGAGTACTCGAAACCCTTGTGGTTGCCGACCCCGTCCTGGGCGAATGTGGTCGACAACGTGATCGGGGTGACCACGGCGCCCGACGCCGCGTCGGGGGCTTGACCGGCGTGGATGGCGAGGGTCTCAAAACCCCACTCGGTCTGCTGTTCGGTGTCACCCATGGGCTGCAAGCTCCAGATAGTTGAGGACGTCGGTCCGGGAGAGAATGGCGATCGGTCGACCGCCGGCCAACACGAGTAGCGCAGGTGCGGCGGCCAGCATCTCGACCGCCTTCGACACTTTTTGGCCGATGCCGATCATCGGGACTTTCGGTCCCATCACCAACCCGACCGGGGATTCCATGATTGACGGATCGTGGTAGACCAAATCCATCAACGCCAGTTCATCCACGGCTCCGGCCACCTCGGCGGCGGCGAACGGCGGAGTGTTCTTGCAGACCGGCAGTTGGCTGACCCCATTGGCCCGCATCACATCGATCGCGGCGCGCACGGTGTCCTCGGGGTTGACATAGAGCAGCGACGGGGCGCCCTGACCCTTTGCCTCCAGGACCGCCGCGATGCACTCGTCACACTCCTGGGTGAATCCGTACGACGCCATCCATTCGTCGTTGTACACGCGGCTGAGATAACCGCGACCTGAGTCGGGAATCAACACGACCACCAGGTCGTCGGGCGTGAGCCGATTGCGGAGCTTGAGCGCGGCGGCGACGGCCAGACCGCCCGAACTCCCAAGTAGCAGCGCCTCCTCGGTCGCCGCTCGCCGAGCCATCAGGTACGCCTCTTCATCGGTGCAGGCGATCACATCGTCGTACACCGACGGATCCCACGCGGCCGGGAAGAAGTCTTCGCCGACCCCCTCGATCAGGTACGGCCGACC
>JANNNL010000169.1:0-3774 GCA_031398525.1 Actinomycetes bacterium
CTCACCGATGAAGACATCGAACGGGCCCGACTGCTGATCGGGGTCGACACCGCCAGCCGCCACGAGGAACTGTTCAGCGTGGCCACCTCCGACGCGATGCGCTCCTGGTCACGGGGCATGGGCGACCCGAACCCGTTGTACGCCGACGAGGCGATCGTGATCACCTCATCGACGGCCGGCATCAAGGGAACCGGCTCGGACAAGGCCGGAGCGATGGCCTATACCGCGGCCAAGCGAGGCCTGGTCGGGCTGATGCAAGTGTTAGCAAACGACCTGGCCAAACACTCGATCCGGGTGAACACGATCCATCCGACGGGGGTCGCCACGGGCATGGTGATGAACGAGGCGATGATGGCCTTGATGGCCTCCAACGATCCGGCGTTGTCGTCGATGCAGAACGCGTTGCCGATCCAAATTCTGCAGCCCGAAGACATCGCTAACGCCGTGGCCTGGCTCGTCTCGGATGAGGCAAAGTTCATCACCGGCATCGCTCTCCCCCTCGACGCCGGTTTCACCATCCGCTGAACCCGATCACGCGGTAGCTTCGCGGGGTGGCTGACGACGGGACCCTGCTGGACACCCATGAGGTTTTCCTCGTTCCGGCGGCAATGCGTCAACCGGCCGAGGACCTGGGACCACGGGCGCACCGCACGATCGCCCGCATCCTCGACGCCGCCCGCCAGGTGTTCCTGACCAACGGGTACAGCGGCACGACGATCGACGACATTGCCCGGGTCGCGGAGATGTCGCGGGCGTCGATCTACACCTACTTCCCGTCCAAGCGCGACATCATGCTCGCCGCCGGGGCCCGTTCGGCGACCGAGGCCGAGGCCGTGATCGACCGGGCGACGGAGTTGGTGACGAGCGAGGCCGGGGCAATCCAGTGGGTCGCCGAGTACTTCAAGTATCTCGAACTCCACGGCAGCTTCGCCTTTGCCTGGACCGAGGCCGCCCACGACGACAACGAAATCCGCAACGCCGGGATGAAGCGCCACCTCAAGTTGTGCGCCCGGTTCGGCAACGCGCTCGCCGATGCCCGCGGGATGCCGATTGCCGACCCGACGGCGCTGGGCTTGGCCGTGTCGAGCCTCTTCGAGCGGTCGTGGAGCTATGGCGCACTGTACGGTCCGTCGATGGATGCCGAACGCCTCCATGTTGCCGTCGGCCAAATGATTTGGTCCGTGGTGCAGCGGATCAGCTAGCTCGCGCTCCGCCAAATCCTCAGGAGGTCCCATGTCCAGCCCATTGCCCGATCCACGTGACCGGTTCTCATTGCAGGACAAGGTTGCCCTGGTCACCGGCGGTTCCCGCGGGCTCGGCAAGGAGATGGTCAAGGCCTTCGCCGCGGCCGGAGCCCATGTGGTGATCGCCAGTCGCAAGCTGGCCAATTGCGAGTCACTGGCCCGTGAGATTGAGTCGTCGACCGACCGCCAGGCGATGCCGATCGGCTGCCACGTCGGTGATTGGGCGCAGATCGACGCAATGGTCGACGCGGTGTACGAGCGGTTCGGACGGCTCGACGTGTTGGTCAACAACGCGGGCATGTCGCCGCTGTACGGCAAGCTCTCGGAGCACTCCGAGGCGTTGTACGACAAGGTCTTCGACGTCAACCTGAAGGGCCCGTTTCGGCTGATGGCCAACGTCGGTACCCGTATGGCCGAGTCGGGCACCGGCGGGTCGATCATCAACGTGTCGAGTGGTGGCGCGGTGCGCCCGTCGCCGACGATCATCCCGTACTCCGCCGCCAAGGCCGGGCTGAACGCGATGACCATCGGTTTCGCCCACGCCTTCGGCCCGTCGGTGCGGGTCAACTGCATCCAAGCCGGGCCGTTCCTCACCGACATCGCCGACGCTTGGGACCTCGATGCCGTGCGTGCCGACATGCAGCGCCGGTTCGCCTCGGGCCGTCCCGGCGAACCCGACGAAGTGGTCGGCGCCGCCCTCTACTTCGCCAGCGACGCCTCTTCATGGACCACCGGCGCCATCCTGCGAGTCGACGGCGGTATGCCGTAGCGCACGCGGGCACTGGCCGGTCCGGCCACGTATCCGCGGGCTACCGTGGCCCGCGGATAGAGGCACCGTTCACGCTGCCGGCGTGAAATCCACCAACACCGACCGACCTCCGGCACCGTCGGTGTGCACGCTCATCAACGGGCCGATCCCCAAACCGTAGAACTTGAGTTCCTGAACCTTGGGCTCGAGCGGCACGAGATCGCGAGTCATCAGGACATCAGCGTCGAAGAACCCGAACGGGACCTCGACCTGTTCCTTGCCGACAGTCACCACGGCACCTTCGTCCTCCGCAACGCCCGCGTAGTACTCCTGTCGATACGACAGCCCGGACCGCGGCTTGCCCGGCATTGCGATCCCGGGCTGCGCCCCGTCGACACCGGCTTCGAACGATCCGTCGTGGTTGACGATCACGCCGTTCTCGTAGTTGTCGACACGCTCGCCGAGGTACCAGATGTTGCCGCACCGGTCCTGCGCGTACCAGTCCTCGGTCCGCTCGCGAAGCACGCCGTCCTGCGTGACGGTGTCGATGATCACGCGAGCCTCGATGCCGTTCGCGATCATCTTGGTTCTGTTGGTGACCTCGACGACGACTTCCTCGCGCGTGCCCTCGAAGTCGCCCGCCGAGTAGACCCAGGTGTTACCGGGAACCATCGGCCAATAGGGGTTGTCTATCTCGATGGTGAAGTCGGCCGGGCTCAGCTCGACCAACTCGCTGCCCTGTGGCAACGATCGGTTTCGACAACGACGCGGCCGATTCCCTCCATCCTCACGGTCTGAGCTTTCCTCAGCCGGCCCGGTTCGGCCGGGCAGGGCGCGCAGATCGGTCAGTTCACCACGATCCATCGGCGTCGCGCCGGACGCCAACGCGCTGGTCCCCGTGGCGAGCAGGACGCCTACCGCGACGGTCCCGACCAGCTTTTGTGATTGTCGATTCATGTCTCGCTCCTTGATGGTTGGTCAAGGGCATCGTCGTCAGGGTCGCCTGTCGCCTGACTGAACCCGGCCGAATGCGATTCAGCCCGGCGTCAGGTCGGCCGTCGTGGGCCGGCGCTGTCACGACGGACCACGAGTCGCTCATCCCTAGACCAGTCATACTCTTTGTGTGCACGTGTTGCTCGTCGAAGACTCCGCTCCGATGGCTGCCGCGATGAGCAGGGCGCTGCGCGGTGCGGGAGTGGTCACCGATGTGGCAGCGACGGCCGACGACGCGTTGTGGATGGTGCGGGTGGTCAGCTACGACGTGATGGTGCTCGACGTGATGCTCCCCGATATCGATGGCATCGAAACGTGCCGGCTTTTGCGGGCCGATGGCATCTGGGTGCCGATCATCATGGTGACGGCGCGCGATCAGATCGAAGACCGCGTCCGAGGCCTCGACGCCGGGGCGGATGACTATCTGACCAAGCCCTTCTCGCTCGCCGAATTGCTCGCCCCGCCTGCGAGCGTTGGCGCGTCGCGATCCAATCGAACGACCAACGGTGCTCGGCGTCGGTTCGCTTCGGATGGATCCGGCCACCCGGCAGGCATGGCGGGGCGACACCGAGATCGAACTGTCCAAACGCGAGTACACCCTGCTCGAGACGTTCATGCGTCGACCCGGACAGGTGCTCAGCCATCAGCAACTGCTCGATGCCGCCTGGGCGTTCGAATACGAACCTCGGTCGAACGTCGTCGAGGTGTACGTGCGGTACCTGCGCGAGAAAATCGATCGACCATTCGACACCCTTGGCATCGAGACGGTTCGTGGCCTGGGCTACCGAC